>JASLES010000283.1 GCA_030151005.1 Silvimonas sp. | reverse complement strand
GTGGCTGACATGGGTATGGCCTCGTTGGGTGGTAGCTTGAAGTTCAAGGAAAAGCTGTCGGCCCGTCTGGGTGATGCGCTCTCCAATCTGTACATCGCCACTGCCGTATTGAAGAAATATCAGGACGAAGGTGCCACTGCGGAAGACCTGCCGCTGGTGCAGTGGGCTGCGCAAACTGCGCTGTATGACTGCCAGACCGCGCTGGACGGTTTCCTCAATAACCATCCGAACCGTGCCCTGGCCTGGTTGATGCGCCGCGTGGTGTTCCCGTTCGGTCTGACCCAGCGTGCACCGTCTGACCACATTGGCACCAAGGTTGCCCGTCTGCTGATGGAACCGTCGGCCAGCCGTGATCGCCTGACTGAATATATGTACAAGCCGACCGCCGAGACCGATCCGGTGGGCGTGCTGGACCATGCACTCAAGGCCGTGATCGCTACGGAAGCCGCCGAAGGCAAGCTGCGCAAGGCAGCACGCGGTGGTCAGGTATCGGGCTGGACCTCTCATGCCCAACTGGCCGATGCACAAGGCAAGGGTCTGATTACGCAAGAAGAATTTAGCGCCATTACCCGCGCCCGTCAGCTCAAGCGTGCGGTGATCATGGTGGATGACTTTGATCAGCAACTGAACAACCCGGACCCGGAGGTCACGACCCGCGTGGTCTTCTGAGCGAGGTCAGAGCGGTTTTTTCCGGGGGCATATATCCGGGAAAAGTCATGAACAGGCTCTGACGTCAAGGCTCCGTTGTATTTGAGCCCGGTGGCTTGCCGCCGGGCCAGTCGGAATAAAAAATTCAGCAGGTCGTTTTTTTCAGCCTCAAAAACTGATCAAACGCTTGACTGAAATTGAGTGAAGGCCGTTACAAGGCCTCCGATGAAAAACCCGCCAGGAGCGGCGGGTCCCAAAAAGATCGCAGCCAAAAACTGCGTTTGAAGGAGAGTACGATGAAGAAGATGGTCTGCGCTTTACGCATGATTGGTGCCGGTTCGCTCGTGGCACTGTCCGGTCATGCACTCGCTTCCGGCTACAGCTTTGGGGTGCAAAGTATCAGCGCACAAAGTGTCGCCAATGCCAACGGCGCGGAAGCCAAAGATGCGTCTGTCCTGTTTTTTAACCCGGCAGGCATGACCCATTTGCAAGGTGACAATATTGCTGGCGGTGTGGTGGTGGTTGATCCGTCGATCAAAGTCTCCAACGCCAGTTCTTCCACGGTCAACGGCGTGCCGGTCTCGGGCAACAACGGTGGCGATCCGACCGAAGCGGTTGCGGTGCCGCAGTTGTATTACACCCACCAGATCAACGATCAGGCATATGCCGGTATCGGCTTTTTTGTACCGTTCGGTGATTCGGTCAAGTACGACAGCGGTTGGGTAGGTCGTTACAACTCCACCCGCCTGGATATGCGTACTTACACCTTCAACCCGTCGTTTGCCTACAAGTTCAACGATCATCTGTCGCTGGGTATTGGTATCTCTGCGCAGTATATGGATGCCTCGTTCAAGAAGAAGGCGGACTTCGGTTCGCTGGCTGCCCAGTCGCTGCAAACGCAATTGTCGACCCCGGCTGGCCAGGCACAGATCACCAACCTCGTGACCCAGATGGTGGCACAAGGTCTGCTGACCAGCGCCCAGGCGGCACAAGTTCAAGCTGCACTGCCGACCGCCATTGCCAGCATGCAAGGTAACTCCAAGTACGACGGCGAACTTTCCTACGAAGGCACCGACTGGGGCTTTGGCTGGAACATTGGCGCCATGTATGACGTCGATCCGACCCTGCGTTTTGGCGCTGCCTATCGCAGCAGTATTCACCAGAACCTGTCGGGTGACGCGGACTGGAATGACCCGCAAAACTTCAACCTGGACGGCCTGAACCAGTTCGGTGCTGCCGGCGCCATCCTGAACAAGGCACTGAACACCGCCGTACAAGGCGCGTTCTCTGCCTTCGAAGATGGTAACGGTAAGGTTTCGGTTGATACGCCTGACACCCTGTCGCTGAACTTCTTCAAGAAAATCAATGACAAATGGGCTGTAATGGGTGACTGGACCCACACTTGGCACTCCAAGTTTGACCAGTTGAGCCTGCAGTTTGACAACGGCCTGCCCAACGCCGTCATCGAGCAAAAGTGGAAGAACACCAATCGCTATTCGCTGGGTGCAACTTACCAGTGGAGCGATCCGTTCCAGCTGCGTTTCGGCGTGGCCTATGACCAGTCCCCGGTGCCAAGCGATACCTATCGTATTGCCGCGCTGCCGGATAACAACCGTATCTGGTATTCGATCGGTTTTAACTATGCATTCAATCGCGACCTTTCGGTTGATGTGGCCTACACCTACGTAAATATCCAGGATGCCCACATGAACAACAACGAAGGCTGCGTGCTGCCCAGCTGCACGGGTAGCGGTACGACCACGGTGGCAGACTTCACCAGCAACGCCAATATTCTTGGCGCGCAGATGAACTACCACTTCTAACGAGGTGGACCGGCGCGGCGGCCTGCTGCCGTGCCGGTCTGTTCAGGGCCTATCCACTGGCCCGGTTCTATTGGGGATATATTTCTTATGGTCCAGACAGCCAACATTCGCCGCGTTGCCGTACTTGGCGCCGGGGTGATGGGTGCGCAGATTGCCGCTCACCTGGTGAACGCCGGTATCGATACCGTGCTTTTTGATTTGCCAGCCAAAGAAGGCGACGCCAACGGCATCGTCAAGAAGGCAATCGACAATCTGAAAAAGCTCAAGCCCGCACCGTTTTCCAGCGCCGCCCGCGCTGAACACGTTGCCATGGCCAACTACGGCACCGATCTGGAACGACTGGCCAGCTGTGATCTGGTGATTGAAGCCATCGCCGAACGTCTGGACTGGAAACTCGACCTTTACGCCAAAATTGCCCCGCATCTGGCGGCGCATGCCATCCTGGCGACCAATACCTCCGGCTTGTCGATTGGCAAGCTGGCTGAAGGTGTACCGGCAGAACTGCGTGATCGCTTCTGCGGTATTCACTTCTTTAATCCGCCGCGCTACATGTATCTGGTCGAGCTGATCCCGACCGCGCATACCGCTGGCGCACAACTGGACGCCCTGGAAACTTTCCTGGTGACGCGTCTGGGCAAGGGCGTGGTTCGCGCCAAAGATACGCCTAACTTCATCGCCAACCGCATTGGTGTGTTCTCCATGCTGGCGACGATTCATCACGCCGAACGCTTCGGCATTCGTTTTGATGTGGTGGATGACCTGACCGGCCCGCGTCTGGGCCGCCCAAAGTCCGCGACATTCCGTACCGCTGACGTGGTGGGCCTGGATACGTTCGCCCACGTGGTCAAGACCATGACCGACAACCTGCCCAATGATCCGTGGCATAGCCACTATCAGGCACCGGCATGGATGCAGGCACTGATCGAGAAGGGCGCACTGGGCCAGAAGACCCGCGCCGGTATCTACAAGAAAGAAGGCAAGGACATCCTGGTACTGGACCCGAAAGCGGGCGAGTACGTGGCCTCCGGCCAGAAGGGCAGCGACGAAGTCAAAGCCATCCTCAAGATTGCCGACCCGGCCGAGCGTTTTGCCGCACTGCGCGCCTCTGCGCACCCGGAAGCCCAGTTCCTGTGGGCCTGCATGCGTGACGTGTGGCAATACATTGCCTACTGGCTGGGCGACATTGCCGGCTGCGCCCGCGATGTGGACTTTGCCATTCGCTGGGGTTTTGGCTGGAAGCAAGGCCCGTTCGAAATGTGGCAAGCCGCCGGCTGGAAAGCTATCGCCGCTGCCATTAACGAAGACATCGCCGC
>JASLES010000188.1 GCA_030151005.1 Silvimonas sp. | reverse complement strand
ACACATCATGATCACGCGCAGGCCGTTCTCCCCGCGTTTGAGGCCGTTTTCTGCCAGCAAGTCGATGACTTTGGCGGCCTCGGTCAAGGTACGTACAAACGGGATCATCAGCTCCACATTGGTCAGACCCATCACGTCGCGTACCTTTTTGGCGGCGCGGCATTCCAGCTCAAAACAATCGCGAAATGAAGGGTCGATATAGCGCGAAGCGCCCCGAAAACCCAGCATCGGGTTTTCTTCGTGCGGCTCGTACTGCGGCCCACCCAGCAGGTTGGCGTATTCGTTGGACTTGAAGTCCGACAAGCGCACGATGACCTTGCGCGGCCAGAAGGCGGCAGCCAATGTGGCAATGCCTTCGGCGATTTTGTCGACGTAGAAATCCACTGCGGAACGATAACCGGCAATGCGCTCTTCCACCTTGGCTTTCAGGCCTGGCTCCAGGTTCGGATAAGCCAGCAGTGCCTTGGGGTGGACACCAATCATGCGGTTGATGATGAATTCCAGCCGTGCCAGACCCACGCCTTCGTTGGGTAACTGGCAGAATTCGAAGGCCAGTTCCGGATTGCCAACGTTCATCATCAGCTTGACCGGGGATTTAGGCATTTGCGCCAGCGAGACATCGACGCGTTCAAACTTCAGCAAACCCTGGTAAACATAACCGGCATCACCCTCCGCGCATGAGACGGTGACTTCATCGCCTTCACGCAGCAACTGGGTGGCATCACCGCAGCCCACCACCGCCGGGATCCCCAGTTCACGTGCAATAATGGCCGCGTGACAGGTGCGACCACCGCGATTGGTCACAATCGCTGCAGCGCGCTTCATCACCGGTTCCCAATCCGGGTCGGTCATGTCCGAGACCAGAATATCACCTGGCTGCACGCGATCCATTTCGGTCACATCGCGGATAATGCGCACTTTGCCGGCGCCAATCTTCTGGCCAATGGCGCGGCCTTCAGTCAGCACCGTGCTGCGTTCCTGCATGCGGAATTTGGTGAGCTTGTCGGCAGCCTGTTCTTGCGATTTCACAGTTTCCGGGCGGGCTTGCAAGATGTAGAGCTTGCCATCAATGCCATCACGGCCCCATTCGATATCCATTGGGCGTTGGTAATGTTGTTCAATGATGAGCGCGTAGCGGGCCAGTTCTTCCACCTCTGCGTCAGAGATCGAAAACGCACGGCGATCCGCCGGATCGACTTCCACAGTACGCACAGACTTGCCGGCCACCGCTTCAGTGTTGAACTCCATCTTGAGTGCCTTGCCACCCAGGTGCTTGCGCACAATCGCCGGGCGGCCGGCCTGCAATGTCGGCTTGTGGACATAGAATTCATCCGGATTCACTGCGCCCTGCACCACTGTCTCGCCCAAACCGTAAGAAGCGGTGACAAACACGACCTGGTCGAAACCGGTCTCGGTATCGATCGAGAACATGACGCCGGCTGCGCCCTTGTCCGAGCGCACCATGCGCTGCACGCCGGCCGACAGGGCCACCAGCTTGTGGTCAAACCCTTTGTGTACGCGGTAAGAGATCGCCCGATCGTTATAGAGCGACGCAAAGACTTCCTTGATGGCATGCAGAATGTTCTGAAAGCCCTGAATATTGAGGAAGGTCTCTTGCTGACCCGCAAAAGACGCATCCGGCAAATCTTCGGCCGTGGCGGACGAACGCACGGCCACCGTCACGTTGTCACCCAACAGGGCGTAATGCGCCGCGATTTCGTCTTCCAGGGACTTGGGAAAAGGCGTGGCTACGATCCACTCGCGAATCTGCTTGCCGACTGCGGCCAGCGCTTTCACGTCGTCTACATCCAGCCCGTCCAGCGCGGCGTCAATGCGGCCAGCCAGACCTTCATGCGCCAGAAACTGGCGGTAAGCGTCGGCCGTTGTGGCAAAACCACCCGGTACGCGCACGCCTTTTTCGGCGAGTTGGGAGATCATTTCTCCCAAAGATGCGTTCTTGCCGCCAACCTGTTCAACCTGGTGCATGCGCAGATGCACGAAGTCGATGACTTGTGCCTGGCCGGTTGCGGCGACGCCGTGGTTCGGAGTGGTATTCATCAGCGGACCTCGTCAGAATGTTGCGTTGCAGAATGGATTGCTCTCATTCTAGGCTGGGGTAAACGATCGCATAGTGGCGATAACCATTACGGGAAAATCCCGCATCGGGAAAGCCCCAATACGCACCAATAGTCTGATTTTTATCGACTTTATGTTACGCGACCCCGTAATTGCCGATCACAATTATGCATGTCAATTGCAATACCTCACACACGACTGTCTCCCAAACAAAGCCTTACGGGGTTTCGGCAATATGCGGGTAGACGAACTCATTTATGCTGGATAAGTTTATCTTTTTGACATGACGGCCGACCGGAGCTGCTGAACCATGCCGCGCACTGCATTTTTCGTCTCAGACCGTACCGGCATTACTGCAGAAATGCTTGGACATTCATTATTGACGCAATTTGACGACGTCAATTTCCGCCGCATTGCCCTGCCGTTTATCGACACCCCGGAAAAGGCGCACGAAGCCGCCGCCCGCATTCGCGAACAAGCGGCCGCAGATCAATGCCGGCCGATTGTTTTTACCACCATGGTGGATGAATCACTGCGCAAGATCACGCATGTCGCCGAGGCACTGACGCTGGATTTCTTTGAAATCTTCATCAGCCCGCTGGAGCAGGAATTGGGACGTGAGTCTTCTCATACCGTGGGGCGTTCGCACGGTATTTCCAATTTTGAAGAATACAAAACCCGAATTGACGCGGTTAATTTCGCCATTAGCCATGACGATGGCGTCATGCCGCGCGATTTGAATGAAGCGGACATTATTTTGATTGGCGTGTCCCGCTCGGCCAAAACACCAACGTGTTTGTACCTGGCGCTGCAATACGGCATCAAGGCCGCCAATTACCCGCTGACGCCGGAAGACTTTGGCGCGCACACGCTGCCGCGTTTGTTGCTGCCCTATCGCACCAAATTGTTTGGCCTGACCATCGACCCCGACCGTTTGTCCCAGATCCGGGAAGAACGCAAACCGGGGAGCCGCTACGCCGCGCTGGATAACTGCCAGTTTGAAGTGTCCGAAGCCGAAGCCCTGATGCGCCATGTCGGCGTGCCGTATCTGAGCTCGACCACCCGGTCGATTGAAGAACTGGCCACCACCATCATGCACCGCACGGGCCTGACACGGCGCACCTTCTAACCCGATTCGTTATTGCATCCGGCCCTGCGCCTGGAGTTGTTTCATGATCCGTACCGCTTTTTTTGTATCTGGCCGCACCGCGATTACCGCAGAGATTCTGGGGCATAGCCTGATCACGCAGTTTGACGACGTGAATTTCCGCCGCATTGTGCTGCCGTTTATTGATACAGAAGAAAAAGCGCTGCAAGCCGTGGCCCAGATCAAGGCCCAGGCCGAGGCCGACCAGTGCCGCCCGGTCGTGTTTTCTACGTTTATCAGCGAGAACCTGCGCAAGCTCTTTGTGATGGAAGAAGCGTTGACCCTGGATTTTTTCGAGACCTTTATCGGCCCGCTGGAAAAAGAACTGGAACGCCAGTCCAGCCATACCGCCGGCAAAGTACACGCCATCAGCAATTTTGAAGAATACAAACACCGGATCGACGCGGTGAATTTCGCCACCACCCATGACGACGGCGGCATGGCGAAAAACCTGCAAGACGCAGATGTGATTCTGGTTGGTGTTTCACGCTCGGGCAAAACCCCAACTTGCCTGTATCTGGCACTGCAATATGGCATCAAGGCGGCCAATTACCCATTTACGCCGGAAGACTTTGCCGACCACCGCTTACCCAAACCATTGCATCCGTTTCGCAGCAAACTGATCGGGATCACCATCGAGCCGCAGCGCCTGTCGCAGATCCGGCAATCCCGCAAACCCGATAGCCAGTACGCGCAACTGGCCACCTGCGAGCAGGAGGTCAAACTGGCGGAAAGCCTGATGCAGCACGAGAACATTCCATTTTTGAACACCACACGGCTGTCGATTGAAGAGTTATCGACAACCATCATGCTCAAGGCGGGGTTGAAGCGGCGCTGTTATTGATCGGCGCGGAGCGCGACCGCTAACGACCACTTCTCACCCCTCACACCTTAACCTTTCAGCAAATGACATCGACAACTTCCGCCCCCGGTCTGGAGACGGTACACTCTCGCCTTTGAACGTCTGGCCCGTTGCCATCTATGTCCCGCTCCCGCACTGAAGCCTCCGCCTTTGAATTCAAGAATATCGGGCTCAAGCTGCTGACTTTTGTGCCAGCCACGATGGATATCGCCGAGCTGGAAGCAGGCCTTCAAGCCAAACTTGGCGGCCGGGACCACATGCTGACCGGCGATCAATTAGCCATTGATTTCAACCAGTTACCCCAGACCCCGACCGCGCTGGATATCTCCGCCATGATCACGGTATTGCGCCAGTTTGGCCTGCAGCCCGTCGGCGCTTATGGCGGCAACGAGGCGCAACAAACTGCCGCGCGCGAGGCAGGTCTGGTGGTGTTGTCAGATGACGCCGTCAGTCTGCCAACAGCGACATCTGCACCCGCCGCTGTGCCGGTGCAAATTGAACGCACGCCCACCATGGTCATTACGCGCCCCGTGCGCACCGGCCAGCAGGTATACGCCAAAGATGCTGACCTTGTGGTCATGGCACTGGTTTCCAACGGGGCAGAAGTGATTGCGGATGGCAACATCCACGTTTATGCACCGTTGCGCGGCCGGGCTCTGGCTGGCGCGCGTGGTGATGCCAACGCACGTATCTTTACCACCTGCATGGAGGCGGAACTGGTCTCTATTGCTGGTGTTTACCGCACACTCGACGAGTCGCTGCCGCCATCGCTGAAATCAAAGCCGGCGCAAGTGTTGCTAAACGAAGACAAACTTGTGATTGAAACGCTGACGCTGTCGTAGACCGCGCCCGCAGCTTATATACATGTACAGTCAGACTAAATACTGACCGACCTACAGGGGTTTTTTGTGGCCAAAATCATTGTTGTCACCTCCGGCAAGGGCGGCGTGGGTAAAACCACCACCAGCGCCAGTTTTGCTTCCGGTCTTGCTTTGCGCGGTTTCAAGACCGCCGTTATCGATTTTGACGTGGGCCTGCGTAACCTCGACCTGATCATGGGGTGTGAGCGCCGCGTGGTGTATGACTTCGTGAACGTCATCCAGGGTGAAGCCACCCTGCGCCAGGCCCTGATCAAAGACAAGAACTGCGACAACCTGTTTATCCTGCCTGCGTCGCAAACGCGGGATAAAGAAGCTTTGTCCAAAGAAGGCGTGGAAAAAGTTCTCAAGGAACTGATTCACGACGGCTTTGACTACATTATTTGTGACAGCCCGGCCGGTATCGAAACCGGTGCTTTCCTGGCGCTGTACTTTGCTGACGAAGCCATTGTCACTACCAATCCGGAAGTCTCTTCAGTACGTGACTCTGACCGCATCATTGGCATTCTGGACGCCAAGTCCAAAAAAGCGGAAGAAGGCGGCACGGTCAAGACGCACCTCTTGATTACCCGTTACTCGCCCAAGCGCGTGGACAGCGGCGAAATGCTCTCGCTCGATGACGTCCAGCATTTGCTGCGTATTTCGCTGATTGGCGTGATTCCGGAATCTGAAGCCGTGCTGCAAGCATCCAACTCGGGCACGCCCGCCATTCATAATGAAGGCACGGATGTTTCTGAAGCTTATAAGGACGTCGTTGCCCGCTTCCTGGGTGAAGACAAGCCGCTGCGTTTCATCGAAGTACCGAAGCAGCCGTTCTGGAAACGACTGTTCGGAGGTTAAGCCATGTCGATTCTGAGTTACTTTTTTGGCGAGAAGAAAAAGACCGCCAATGTAGCGCGCGAGCGTTTGCAAATTATTCTGGCGCACGAACGCGCTGGCCGTGACGCGCCGGATTACCTGCCACAGTTGCAAAAAGAGCTGATCGCCGTCATTTCCAAATATGTCGCCATTAATCCGGATGACATCAAAGTGCAGCTTGAAAAGAAAGACGATTTCGAGGTGCTGGAAGTGAATATCGTACTGCCTGAGCCTGCCCGGCGTTAATCAGCCTAAAATACACAGGATCAATGTGACCGGCAGAGAGGCGATCGCCTCTCTTGTCTTTTGCGCTGTCGGCAAACCGGCTGCGCCGATCTGGGAATACACACCATGTCTGTTGCCATCAGAACCCCGGAAGAAATCGAAAAAATGCGCGTGGCCGGCCGGCTGGGCGCAGAACTGCTCGACTTCATCACCCCGCACGTCAAACCGGGCGTCACCACCGAAGAACTGGACCGGCTGTGCCATGACTATATGGTCAACGTGCAGCACACCGTTCCGGCGCCGCTGGGTTATCAACCGCCCGGCTACACGCCGTACCCGAAGTCTATCTGTACGTCGATCAACAACGTGATTTGTCACGGTATTCCCAATGACAAGCCGTTGAAGAATGGCGACACCGTCAACATTGACGTCACCGTCATCAAAGACGGTTTTCACGGTGACAACAGCCGCATGTTCATGGTGGGCGATAAAGTGCCGCCCCATGCAAAACGGCTGGCGCAGGTGACGTTTGACTGCATGTGGATCGGTATTGAGCAGATCAAACCGGGCGCGCATCTGGGCGATATTGGCGAGGCCATTCAGCGCTATGCAGAAAAAGCGGGTTACTCCGTAGTGCGTGAATTCTGCGGACACGGCATTGGTGATCATTTCCATGAAGATCCGCAAGTGTTGCACTACGGCAAAGCCGGCACGGGCATTGAACTCAAACCCGGCATGATCTTTACCGTGGAACCCATGATCAACCTGGGCAAGCGCGAAATCCGCGCCATGCCGGATGGCTGGACCATTGTGACCAAAGACCGCTCGCTGTCGGCGCAATATGAACACACCGTGCTCGTCACCGAAACCGGCTACGAAATTCTGACCATGTCTGCCGGTGTTCAACCCAAACCTGAAAAATATCTGCTGGCTTAACCGGTAAAACCCATGACCGCCCTGCGATCCGTTATCGCCCTGCGCGAATACCATGCGGCCCAGAAAGCCGAGTTGCATCGCAAGTTCAGCGACCCGGCCAAGGCCGCACCGTTGTTACAAGCGCTGGCCCATCTGACGGACCGCACGCTGGGCGAGTTGTGGGACAGACACGGCTTTGCCGGCGAAGTCTTGCTGGTGGCCGTCGGTGGTTATGGTCGTGGCGAGTTGTACCCGTTTTCCGATATCGACCTCTTGATCCTGCTGCCGGATCAACCCGACCCGGCTTTGTTGGAAAAGCTGGAAGTCTTTATTGGGGAGCTGTGGGACATTGGCCTGGAAGTCGGCCACAGCGTGCGTACGCTGTCTGATTGTCTTGCGGAAGCGGAAAAAGACATCACCGTGCAAACGGCGCTGCTGGAATCCCGCTGTCTGTGTGGCGACCGGCAACGCTTTGGCGAATTTCGCGACACGGTGTACCGCCACATCGACCCCAAAGAATTTTTTGACGCCAAGCTGCTGGAACAACAAGCGCGCTATGCGCGTTTCCAGAACGCCACTTACAAGCTTGAACCCAACGTCAAAGAGGCCCCCGGTGGCCTCAGAGATCTGCACCTGATTGGCTGGATTGCCTCTGCGCTGGGTCTGGGCAACAACTGGCGCAAGCTGGCCGCCATGGGCATGCTCACGCATGAAGAAAGCCAGAAACTGCGGCGGGCCGAGCGCGTGTTGCGGTGTATC
>JASLES010000185.1 GCA_030151005.1 Silvimonas sp. | reverse complement strand
GATCACCGTGGTGCTCGACCCAGGCCACGGCGGCGAAGACCCGGGCGCCACCGGCCCGGCCGGCAATCACGAGAAAGACGTGGTGTTGTCGATTGCCAGAAAGCTCAAGGCCAGACTGGAAACCGACCCCAACATCCGTGTAGTCATGACGCGCGATGCAGACTTCTTTGTACCGCTGGGCGTGCGTGTGAAAAAAGCGCGCGCGGTTCAGGGCGACTTGTTCATGTCCATCCACGCCGATGCGTTTATCCGGCCAGATGCCAATGGCTCTTCGGTGTTTGTGTTGTCCGACAAAGGCGCCACCAGCACTGCGGCCAAATGGCTGGCGCAAACCCAGAACGATGCGGATTTGATCGGTGGCGTGAAAATCACCAACACCCAGGACAAGTATCTGGCGCACACCCTGATGGACTTGACCCAGACCGCGACGCTCAACGACAGCATGCGGTTTGGGCGTGCCATGTTGACTGAACTGGGCGGACTGAACCGTCTGCACAAAGGTGCGGTAGAACAAGCCGGCTTTGCCGTGCTCAAGGCACCGGATATTCCGTCGATTCTGGTCGAGACCGCGTTTATCTCTAATCCGCAGGAAGAACAGCGGCTGATCAGCGAAGACTATCAAGACAAAATGGCCGATACGCTGCACACCGGCATCAAGAAGTATTTCTCTAAAAACCCGCCATTGTCGCGGACCAAGCTGGCCCAAAGCTAAGCCGCTCTGGGTCTGTATGTACACAGGAAACAAAAAAGGCTGCATTCGCAGCCTTTTTTCATAACGTACATCTGCAGCACTCAGTGCGCAGAACCATCCAGCGACCAGCCCAGGCCCAGTTCTTTGTTGGCCAGTTCCAGCAACGGCGCCAGATTGGCCAGTAGCGCAGGCAGATGCGGTTTGAGCCCTGCGATCTCAGCCTCGTCCCCTTTATGCAACAGGGCCAACGCTTCGGCAATCGAGGGCGTGGCCACATGCGCGGCAGACGGCTGCGGCACGATCACTGTGTTGTGCTCAGCACGTGCAGCCAGACGCGCGCTCGCGGCGGTCATCAGGGTATCGGTGTCGTCCGCATCGTCATGCAGCGAATTGGCCACCGCAATGCTGGCGGTCACCTGAATCTGCTCGCCCCGGAAATTGATGCGGGCAGTGGCAATGGCCTGGCGCAGACGTTCGCCCAGAATGCGGGATTCTGACAAGGTGGTCGATGCCGACACCACCGCAAATTGCGGGCCGGCCACTTGTGCCAGCGTGTCTTCGTTACGCAACTTGCCGGCCAGTTGCTTGCCCAGCAATTGCAGCATTTGCCCGGCAACGCGCTCGCCCAGCTTTTGCTGAACCAGGTCAAAGGCATCAATCTCGATCAGCAGCACGGTCACTTCGCTGCGGTGACGGCGGGCATAAGACAGCGATTGTTCCATCTGCAGTTTAAGCAGATGGTTAGTGCCCACACCATCGGCCACGTGAGTGGCAGTGCGTGCCTGTTCTTCGCGCGCGGCATCGAGTTCTTTGTGAGTGCGGGCCAGTTCAATATTGGCCGCCACCCGTGCCAGCATCTCGGCGCGATCGGTCGATTTGGTGACAAAGTCGCTCGCGCCGGCGTTCACACAGCGCTGACGGGTTTCTTCGTCTTCCTCGCCCGACACAATAATGATGGGCAGCAAACGGTAGCGTGCCTCAGTCTGCTGGCGGATACGCGCCAGCAAACCCATACCATCCAGCTCAGGCATGGTCAGATCGGAAATCAGCAGACAGACCGATTCGTCGGCCTGCAAACGCGTCCAACCGGCTTCACCATCGGCTTCTTCGATGATGTCGTATACGCCAGAAAGATGCTTTTTGATGGTGGCCCGCACAATGCGCGAATCATCCACAACCAGAACGCGCGGCAGAGGCGCCAGTTCATCATTTGCTTGCATATCTTGTAAACAAACCATGTATTCGGTGCGAGAACCCAATCTAGCACAAATGCATGACGCGCGCCGTTCGTCTCCGCCAGACCTATGCGCAACGGCCCGTCTACCCCTGAAAGGTGTTGCGCCTGACGCAATAAATCTGGTGGTCTGGCTGACAGTTTAAGGGAGCGTATTTGTTGACAACCCCTTGCCGGCAGCCCTGTTTGCCGGATTGCAGGCAATAAAAAACCCCGCATTGAGCGGGGTTTTTTGCAAGAACGCCGAAGCGAATCAGGCAGCCATGGCCTTGATTGCAGCGGACAGACGGCTCTTATGACGAGCGGCCTTGTTCTTGTGGAAGATCTTCTTGTCAGCAAGGCTGTCGATGGTGCTGACAGACTGCTGGAATACCGCTTGCGCAGCGGACTTGTCGCCAGCCTCAACAGCCTTCAGCACCTTTTTGATCGCAGTGCGGAATGCCGAACGTTGACTAGCATTGTGTTGGCGGGCTACTTCAGCCTGACGCGCACGCTTGCGAGCTTGGGCGCTATTTGCCATGTGTTCTGACTCCTGACAGGTTCGGTTACGTCCCGGAGCCTCTGCGACAACGGGATTGTTCAATTCGGAAACCGCCGATGATATCGGGTAATTGA
>JASLES010000392.1 GCA_030151005.1 Silvimonas sp. | reverse complement strand
TCATCCTTCCCTTTTTCAATCATTGCTTCGAAGTTACCGGTTTCTTCTGCCAACTGCCCAAACAAATGAGCAAGGCGCAAGGTGGAGCAAACACCGTACTTTCGCCAAGTGAGCATGAAGAACTCACCTACGTTTGCAGGCCGATATTCTCCAGACTCTTTTAGACGGGCTCTGATAGCACTCTCTTTTGTATTTTTATTTGCGTTCCTAGTGGCCCTAACAATGTCATCCTCACTTAGCCACCCACACTTCCTGAAATGCCGGACGAACTCCCTCGGATTGAAATGCCACGTGGCGCTGAACAGCTCCGCGCAGTCAAAGCACAGCGCATTCAGGAACGGCAGGTATTCGTTGGTGTACTCCGTAGCGCTCATGGGGTGCGGGTTGCTATCCGATTGCTTCTTGACCCAGTTCACTCGGTCGTCGAGAAGGTTTACTTTCCATTCGCTGGGGATATTGCAGATGGTGCGGCGCAGTTTGCGCTGTTGGGTGGCGTTTTCTTCACTGGTGGGGTCTGTGTCCAGCAGGTCGACCAGCGCATGCTTGGCTTCTTCCCACAGGGTGTGCCCATCATGGTTGGTGTCGAGTTGAGCGCGCAGAATGTGTGAGTTGCAATTGCTGTCCCCGTCGGTGTCGTCGGCCACCAGTTGCCAGCCTTGCCATTGCGGACAATCGGCGTCGCTGAAAATATGGATGCCGGTGCCATTCAGGTTGACCCAGCCGGTTTCGTTGGCCGCTGCGCCGTAACGCACCTTGCGCCAGTGGGGGACGGTGGCTGGGGTCAGGGTTTCGTTAGCGGTGTTGATGATGCGGCCAAAGCGCAGCAATTCGTAGACGGCGCTGGGGGCCGGGGCTGGCAGGTGGGCGGTGGTGTAGGCTTTGCTGATGTTGGTGGCGGTGGTGTAGAGGTTGTATTCGCCGTCCACATCCTGCACAGGGGTGCCTGGTACCTCTCCGCTTTCTTTGCGGGTGGTGAAGTAGGTGGAGCCGGCCTGGGCGGTTTGGCCGATGGTGGTGGGTAAGGTATAGCCAGCACCACAGGCGTGGAACATACCGATAATCAGCGCACTGCTGGTGCGGGCAATGGCTGGGGCGGTCGGTGTGGGCAGATGCAGCGCTGGTGGGTGGTCGCCACCGTAGACTGGGGTATTGGCCGGCAACGTAAAGTAGATTTCACCGAACACCGCATCGGTGCGGCCATTGGCGGTGGTAACCAGCGGGCCAGCGGTACGCCCGACCAGTTTTCTGAGGTTGGTCTCGTCACAGACAATTTCAAAATGGATTTTGCGGTGTGGTGTTTCGTCGATGCGCCCGGCCAGACCAAGGCTGTCCTTGCGGTACACGGTCTTGCCGACCGCAGGGACCGTGGTAGCCAGCTTGTCCATGTGCATATAGACGGAATAGAACACCACCTGCGTGGCGTTGGTTCCCGTGCCGATATCGGTGGTGTGCTTGAGTACGACCACACCGTTATCGACGTAATGCCCCTGGTAGCGCAGGCGCTCATCCGGCGTGGGCGGCAGTGCGGTGGAGTTACGCTTGTAAACCACCACGCCGTCGGCAATGGCCCGCACGGGCTGCGTGGTATTGGCTGCTACATCCAGCTTGGGGGCCTTGAGGTGCAGGCCGCCATGCCAGGTCAGACGACGACCGATGGGGTAGGCGCCGTGTTCAACGGCATCGCCATTCATGCAGTCATGAAGCCAGCTGTCTTCAGTCTGCGTGGCACCACGGGGCGGTAAGAACGGGGGGCTAATCAACATGCTGTTTTTCTCTGTGCGTATTTTTATTCTGAGTAACCCGCCGAGCGGGACACTTTGAGTTGGCTCTGCGGCAAAAACGGCAGTTCCTTGTCGAGGGAACTCGGACCGCTGTAGCCAAACGACGCCGTCTTGAACTTCAGGTCTCCCGGCCCGCCGATTTCCACCGCGCCGCCTTCGAGCTTGATGTAGGCGCCGCCGCACATCAGTGTGAGTTTCTGTTTGGCGGCGATGGTGACTTCGCCTTCGGTGCTGGTGAGGGTCATGGCCTGGCGGCTGGCGAGGCTCATGACGCCAGTCTGGGCCTGGAGGTCGACGTTGCCTTTGGCGGCATAGAGCTTGATGCCGAGCTTGTTGGCCAGAAAGCTGATGGCGTCACCGGCGGCAATGGTCAGGCTTTTAAGGATGCCGAAGTCAGTCTGGCCACCGGCGGTAAAGATGAGGTTTTTGCCGGCGCTGGTCTGGATGGTGTCCGGTGTGACACTGGCGATGCCTGCGGGTGCAGAGAGCAGGATGGCGGCTTGCTTGAGTTCGGTGAGGTGGGTTTGCAGGAAGGCCGTTTGGGTTTGCAGGTCAGCCAGTTCTGCCTTGGCCTGCGTGGCGGCGTCGCGCAGGCTTTGGGTGAGTTTTTGAGCTTGCTGGAGTTCATCCAGCGCGGCTTGCATGTCCAGTTGCTGGCCGTTGGCGCCGGGCTGGGCGTCGGCGGTAATCCAGGTGCCTTTGGCGCTGCGCAGGGCGAGCCAGCCGTCGGTGCGCAATTCTGCGCCCTGGCCTCGGGGGTCTTTTTTTGAGTCGACCAGAAAGCCGAGATTGAGTTGGGATTTCTGGTGCGGGGTGCTTAGCTTGGCGCTGAGGCGCTCGTCTTTGTCCTCAAATCTGAGCTTGTTGCCCGACAACGTTCGCAAGATTGCGCGCGAATTGTTCTTGTTGGTCAGCAAGTCAGGCTTGGTCTGGTCATGCATGGCATGCGCGATGTACGGGCGCTCTAAAGAGCCTTCTACAAAGCCGACCTGGATTTCTGTGCCGTCGGTGAGCGGCATGTGAAAGCCATACTCATCTCCGGCGTAGGGGCGTGCAAGGCGCATCAACCGGCTGCTACCGGCCGGGGGCCAGTTGCCTGCGACGGCATCTTTGTCATACATGAAGCTCACGCGATATCGGCCAGATTCATCGACATAAGCGTGCCTGTAACGGCTGGGACTGGTAATCCGCGCCGGGATGGTGCCGGTGATTTTGGGAATAGGCGTGGTGCCAATGGGCGAACGGAAAATGCGGTCTGCCGGGATGGCTTCAAAGGTGTTGGCCCAGGCGCTTCTGCGGCTGGCGGTGTGAACCACTTTGGTCAGCACCCAGCCAAATTCTGCCAGTGGGTCGGCTATGCGGTCGGTGCGGAAGATTTTGCCCGGAGTAAAGGCCAGTACGGTGCTTTTGCCGGAAGCGACCACTTGCTGGGCTCGGGCAATCTCGAACGCCAGGGTGGCTGCAGCGATGCCTTCTTCCGTGGTTTTTTGATGGAAGCCGGGTTGGTAGTCACGCCCAACGAAACCCAGTTCACTTGCCCACGCCTGTTTGTTGCCCAGCAAGCTGGCGCCGCCGGAGGTGCGATAGTTGTAGTCGGCCCGCCCGTACTGCCCAATCACCGGCTTCGCAGCAATTTCAAGGTCAAGGACTGCCTCTGACCAATTAGCCGACAGGCCACTCTCTGGCCGAAACAGTTGTACGTCGGTGGCCTTGATATACCCGGTGAGGTCATCAGTGAATACAAGGGTTTCTGTTTGCTGGTGCTTGTCTGTTTCTTGCGAAAAATAGAAGAATAGACCTACGCTTTCACACAGCCGGGTGATGAAGTCCAGGCTAGACTCCCGCCACTGCGTCAATGTTTCCAGCACGGGGTATTCCCGTGTGGTTTTGAACTGGAACTGGTGCCCGGTCAGATTGAGGTCTGTACGCAGGATTTTGGCAATGGCATCGGGGACATTGACGTTCTGCAGCAAACGGGTATCGATGAAGTTGGCTAGCCGGGCCAGTTGCGGGCCGATGCAGATTTCGTAGATGTTTTCGTCAAGCGTACTGCCGATACGCTTGCAGGAGGTGACCACCCCGTGGAACAACCGTTCCGGCTTGCCTACCGCGTCGGCAAGGCTGCCGCCATGAGCACGGAGTTGTTCATCCACAGGGCAGACCGTGAACAAGGCGGGTTTATCGAGCCCCTGCAACAGATTCAGGTCACTGGCGGTCGTGACCGTAATCTTCAGCTCGTACGGCTTGTTCAGTTGCTCTGTGATGCAGACGTCACAGACTGACAGTTGCGCCTGGTAGGCGTTGATGTCGAGAAAGTATGCTTGCTGGGCCACGGCGGTCTGCTTTCCCTGAATGAAATTTACGGAAAATTACACCCCGGCGCGCCCCCGTAAAATGTCAAAAAATCACAAATTTTCAATTGGTTACGCTATCAAAATTATCAAATACTTGATGATTACTCTTTTAAATGAACTGGTTGATTCATGTATAGCAAGCCCCACGCTGCCAATGGCGCATCTGCGCTTCAGTCTCATCTATCCAACACTGCTAACAGCCCCTTTTGTTCTAGATTGAAAACCGTACAAACAGGTGCCTACCCTCACCGACTCAAGCCAGTACCAATTGGGCTCTCTTGACTGCATTCGTAGTCATTTACCGTTTGTTCTGGAGCATTTGCGGGCCTTCGATGCAAACGTGCATGTTCAAGCCGCGGCAAACCCAGGCGAAGGCAAAGCCCATCCGATTTTCTTCTGTTAATTTTCACGCCGTCACACGCGGGTGCTGGCACAATGCTCCGGACCCGTAACGCTCCAGAATCCTGCCGGACCCTCGCGATATGAATGCCGTGCGCAACTTGCTCAAGAACGATTCCACCCCTACCAACAAACTGGCCCAGATCATGGGTACGGCAACGGTCCTGGGGCTGCTGTACTTTGGCCGTGACGTTCTGATTCCCATTACCCTGGCGATTATTCTGAGCTTGTTGATCGCACCACTGATCCGCTGGTTGCGCCGTGTCGGCCTCGGTCAGGTGGGTTCGATTGTGGTGGCAGTCTCTGGCCTCTCTGTAGCGCTAACGTTTGTGGGGCTGGTGATTGGCCTGCAAGTGATCCATATGGCGGCCAGCCTGCCGCAGTACGAAGACACAATTCGTAGCAAGGTCGTGACGCTGGATGAAATGACGCTGGGCAAACTCAACCTGGTGACCGGCCAGGCCAACCGCGTGATCTCGCAGATGTTTGCGAGAAGCGAAGACGCCGCGACAGACCCGGCAACGCTTGAAGCCCACAATACAGCCAGCAGGCCACTTGCCGTTACCATTCAGCAAAGCCCGCCCAGCCCGTTTACTCTGCTGACCCGGATTGCCACTTCCGTCTGGGGGCCGCTGGAAACCGCCGGCATTGTGTTTGTGGTACTGATTTTTGTGCTGCTGGAGCACGAGGCCCTGCGGGATCGCCTGATCCGGCTGATTGGCTCCGGTGATCTGCGTGGCACTACGATTGCCGTCAATGATGCGGGCACGCGTTTATCCCGGTTTTTTGTATCGCAGTTTGCGGTGAACCTTGCCGTAGGAGCGCTGATCTGGTTGGGCCTGAGCCTGATCGGACTCTCACAGGCTTTGCTCTGGGGTGTCATGGCGGCCGTGTTGCGGTTTGTGCCCTATGTCGGCGTATGGATTGCCGCGTTTTGCGCCACCTTGCTGGCAGCTGCCATTGCGCCAGGCTGGGAAATGGCCGTGATGACGCTGGGCCTCTTTCTGTTGATTGAGGTGCTGGTGGCGCAGTTGATTGAACCGCAACTGTATGGGCACACCACGGGCCTCTCACCCCTGTCAGTGGTGATCGCCGCGATTTTCTGGAGCTGGATCTGGGGCCCGGTAGGGCTGGTGCTTTCTACCCCGTTGACGCTGTGCCTGGTGGTGGCCGGGCGCTATATCAAGGGGCTGCAGTTTCTGGAAATCCTGCTGGGCGAAGTCCCTGCGCTGACCATGCCGGAAAACTTCTATCAGCGCGCTTT
>JASLES010000133.1 GCA_030151005.1 Silvimonas sp. | reverse complement strand
TCCGGCAGCACCACCAGCAACAGGGCCGCAAACACAACCCCCAACTGACTGCCACGCCCACCCAGCACCACAATGGCCAGGATGGTGGCAGATTCTGAAAACACGAAGCTTTCTGGCGAGATGAACCCCTGCCGCGCGGCGAAAAACACGCCAGCAAAACCACCCAGCATGGCGCCAATGGCATAGGCCGACAGTTTCACCCCGGTGACATTGATGCCCAGCGCCTTGCAGGCCAGTTCGTCTTCCCGCACGGCTTCCCACGCCATGCCCACGGGCAGGCGCCGCAAGCGCGAGACAAACACATTGGTGAGCAGCGCCAGCACCAGAATCACGTAGTAAAGGAACACCACGCGGTGGTCCGCCGAGTAGTCCAGATGAAAAAACGAAGCAAATGTGGGCGCGTCACCCGGCGGTTTGAATTCCAGACCAAAGAAACTGGGGCGCGGAATGGAATTGATGCCGTTGGGGCCACCCGAAAAATCAGTCCAGTTCACGAGGATGATGCGGATGATCTCGCCAAAGCCCAGCGTCACAATGGCCAGGTAATCACCGCGCAAACGCAAGGTCGGCCAGCCCAGCAGCAGCCCGAACAACGCGGCCATCCCGCCGGCCACAGGCAGGGTTTCCCAGAAACCCCAGCCAAACAGTGTGGACAACAAACTATAGCTGTAGGCACCCACGGCATAGAACGCCACGTAGCCCAGATCCAGCAAGCCGGCCAGCCCCACCACCACATTCAGACCCCAACCGAGCATGACGTAGATCAGTACTGTGGTGGCAATGTCGATCACGTAGCGGTTACCTGAAAACGCAATGGGCAGGGCCACCGCAAAAGCCAGCGCCAGCGCACCCAGCCATTTAAGCCACGGCCGCGCTTGCACCACCGCTGTTTTGGCCGCCACCCGCTGGCGTTGCAGTTTGCGCAGATGAAAGTGCCCAACCAACCACTGCAAAATCATCCGGCCAAAGAACACCACCCCGACAAACTGCGCCAGCAGCGGCCAGCGCGTCATCACCTGCAAACCACCGCCCTGATCGACCGTGGTCAAACCCAGCATCGGAATACCCAACAGCAAAGCCACCAGGCCAATCCGCAGTGCATCTTTAAGTCTGTCCGCCAGCGCCATGCCAGCGGGTTGTTGTGCCGCATGCGCGTTCATCAGACTTTCTCCACTTCAGGACGCCCCAGCAAACCACTGGGGCGGAACATGAGCACCAGAATCAGAATGGCAAACGTCGCCACGTCTTTGTATTCCGGCGAGAGATACGCGCTCCAGTAAGACTCAATCAGCCCGATCAACAGCCCGCCCAGCATGGCACCCGGCAAAGAGCCCACGCCGCCCAGCACCGCCGCGGTAAATGCCTTGATCCCGGCCACGAAACCAATCGAGAAATCCACCACACCGTAGTAAACAGTCACCATGACACCAGCCACAGCTGCCAGCGCGGCACCCAGCATAAAGGTGTAGGAGATCGTCTTGTCGACATCAATCCCCAGCAAAGAAGCCATGGTACGGTCTTGCTCACAGGCCCGTTGCTGCCGCCCGAACGAAGTCCGCGTGATCAGCCCGGTAAACGCCACCATCAGCACCACCGTAATCACACAGATCATGATTTGCGTATAGGCCAGATGCACCGAAAAACCGGCATGCGTGAAGAGTTCTATGCCACCTGGAATCAACGTCGGTACGGGTTTGACCCGCGCACCTTGCGTCACTTGCACCATGTTTTGCAGGAAGATCGACATCCCGATGGCGGATATCAGCGGCGCCAGGCGTGACGCATTGCGCAAGGGCCGGTAAGCCGTACGCTCCACAGCCCAGCCGTATACAGAGGTAAATGCAATGGCGATGATGAGAACCAGCGCCAGCACCAGTGGCACGGAACTGATGCCAAAGGCACTCATGAGCGTCAGCGCGGTAACCGAGATGATCGCGCTGACCATATAGATATCGCCGTGGGCGAAATTAATCATGCCGATGATGCCGTACACCATCGTATAACCCAGTGCGATCAAGCCATACACCGCACCCAGCGTGAGGCCGTTGATCAACTGTTGAATAAACTGCCCCATGGTGACTCCGTGAGGTGCGAGAAGGGAGGCGTGAGGGGAAACCATCCCCAACACCCCTGCCCGCCCCTGATTCCTGTCGTTAGAGTGAGATGAAAAACCCATGGACTCCCGTCGCCCGGGTTTTCCACCTCACTCCTCACACTTCACGCCTTACTTGAAATACTCGTACTTGTTGCCTTTCCATTGGTAAACGCGGAAGGCCGGGACTTTCAGATCACCCTTGGCATCAAACGACAATGTACCCACCACCGTGTTGAACGAGCCGTTGGCAATCGCCTTGTCCAGATCGGCATACTTCACGCTCTTGGCTTTTTCTGCCGCTTGCTGGAACAACTGCATGGCCGCGTAGGCATACAGCACATAGCCATCAGGTTCGACCTTCTTGTCGCGGAAGCGCTTGACCACATCGGCTGCGGCCGGTTCCAGGCGGGAATCCGGCGCAAAGGTGAACAACACGTTATTGGCGTTGTCGCCGCCCGCTGCGGTGACCAGTTCGTTATTGCTCATGGTATCGCCGCCCAGAATGGTCAGCTTCAGCCCTGCTTGCTGGGCCTGCCGCAGGATCAGCGCCACTTCCGTGTGATAACCACCGTAGGCCACCACTTCCACCCCGGCGGCCTTGAGCTTGGTGATCAGGCCGGAATAATCTTTCTCACCGGCGGTGATGGACTCACGCAGTACCGGCTTCACACCCTTGGCCTGCATGCCTTTGGCCATCTCGTCGGCCAGGCCCTTGCCATAGGCGCTCTTGTCATCGACCACGGCAATTTTCTTGCTGCCAAAGTGTTCAGCCAGGAAACCGCCACCAACACCGCCCTGCTGGTCGTCACGACCCATAATGCGGAAAATATTCTTCAGCCCGCGCTCAGTGACCTTAGGGTTGGTCGATACGGTCGCCATGGGGATTTGCGCATCGTTATAGATATCCGATGCCGGAATGGTAGAGCTGGAACACCAGTGACCATGCATAAACACAATATGTTTATTGACCATGGCATTGGCAACAGAAACAGCCTGTTTGGGATCACACGCATCATCGCCGACTTCCAGCTTGATTTTCTGACCCAATACGCCGCCTTTGGCATTGATATCTGCCACGGCCATTTCGGCCCCAGCGCGAATCTGCGCACCAGCTGATGCATATTCACCAGTCATCGGGCCGGCAATACCCACCGAATAATCAGCCCACGCCGGACCTGCCAGGGCACCCAGCAAACCCAAGCTTGCAATCACAATGCTTTTTTTCAATGCCACTTTCATGATTCCTCGTCTCCAAAAAGAAAAGCCCACTTGAAAGAGTCAGCGAAAAGGCATGCGTAGAGTGGACTACAACCAGCAAGGCTGCAGCGCAAGCATGACTTTGTCGCCGGAAAACAGCAGGACGGCGGATCTGTGTCCGCTGGCACGCGCCTGCCTTTGCCTCATCACCCGATGAGGTACTGCACCAAATTGTTTTTCCGGTCCATTGCTGCTTTTTATCCCGCCGGATAAAAAGCAGATTTATTGCGCTTAATTACAATTGATATCAATTAAAAAAAACAAACTTGATCTGAATTGCCCAGCAATACGGCCAATACAATCCAGAAAGAGGTCTGGTTTATTCCATATGCCGATGTGCCAGATGCCCCAAAGAAACCGACGTGGTTTCTTTGACTTCCTCCATCACCGTATAACTGTGCGTAACCCGGATGCCCGGCACGCTACTTAATACCTTGCCCAGAAAAGACCGGTAAGAACCCATATCGGGCACACGAATTTTCAACAGGTAATCAAAACCGCCGGCAATCATGAAACACTCCAGGATTTCCGGAATACCCAGTACGGCTTTGCGAAACTCGTCAAAGGCATCTTCTGAGGTTTTTTCCATCGACACCTCAACAAACACCATCAGACCCAACCCGAGTTTGTCGGTAGACAACTGCGCGGCATAACCCTTGATCACGCCGGACTCTTCCAGCGAACGCACCCGTTCCAGACAAGGCGTGGTGGACAGACCCACTTTTTTGGCCAGCGCCACATTGGTCATACGCCCTTCACGCTGCAGGTTTTCCAGAATATCCAGGTCAATCTGATCCAGTTTTGCCATGCCATCCCCGTCTACAACACATTCGAGCCACGTGAGATGTGCTCACGCACCAATGCAAAGGACGATAAACCAATTTATTGACAAGGAACAATTTGTTATTTCTGAGTTGCAAAAATACCGCAGTAGATTGTGCTGCGAAGTTGGGGATTTCCAGCACAAGCAGAAACACTGGACGAGCGGTCATCGCCACGGATTCTCAACCCGGATGCTCAGGCGCGTGTCTGACCGCATGTACCCAAGACGAACCGGCAACGCCACCCAGCAGCAACAGAATTGCCGCCAGCTCCAGCGGGCGCGGCAAGCGGGCTTCGTAGATAAAGGCGTAGAGCAAGACAAACACGGTCTCGAAGATGATCATTTGCCCGCCCAGCGTGAGTGGCAACCGACGCGTGGCGGCATTCCACAAGCCGGTGCCGATAATGGATGCCCCAATCGCAATCGCAAACATGGCCAGCACAAACCAGCCCCAGGGGCGGCCCACTTCTGCAGAGGTAGCGGATGGGCTCAGCACCACGAGGCCCGTCAGCAAAGCCAGCGCCCCGGTAGTCACCCCCATCAGCAATGACCAGTCGTGGCTGGAGAGATCACTACGGCGCATCAGGTAACGCGCATTACCGATGGCGTAGGCACTCCAGCTCACCAACGCCGCCACCGCTGCCAGTAAACCCAACAAACGTGCGCCAGTGCCTTGGGCATAACCCACCGGCAACCGGGCGGTGAGCACATCTGCTCCGTTGCACAACACGCCCAGCACAATGGCACCCAGCGGCAAGATCAGCTTGCGCAGCGGTACCGCGTTATGGTCGGCACTGCCCGCCAAAGTCACCAGCACCGGGAGCATGCCAATCACCAGCGAGGTGGCTGCAACGCCAACACGCTGCACTGCCACGGCCAGCATGAAGTAATAAACGAGATTGCCGGCCACGCTCAGCCACAACAGCGTGACCCAGTCACGCCGATCCAGTCGCGGCAACAAAGTGCGCGCCGTCGGCAGCAAAAACAATAACGAGACAATGCCATAGGCGACATAGCGCCCCACCATCAGTTCAGTCGCGCTGAACATGGACAACACGCGCGGCACCAGAAAGATCACGCCCCACAACGCGCCCGCCATAACGCCGTAGACAATGCCTGCGAACACCGTTTTCTCCGCTCTGGGTATCGCATCAGCATAACGCACGATGTCATCCGGTCACGCTGAGGGTTTACCGCAATGGCGCCACGCGTAATCCAGTACAAAAGAATTCACACAATATTGAGAAATACGGATTTATCCGATGGAATCAACGCTTTATCGTCCTGACAATACGGCATCGTTTTAGATGAGCACGGCCCCGGCCGTATCGCATTGCCATGAACATGCCCATTCTTCCCTCCCTCCTGGGGGCGCAGCCGTTTTCTCCGCCCGCAGGCACCGACAAAGTTAACCTCTTGTTACTGCATGCGTTTCACGCTGTCGCCAACGAGCGCAATTTTGCGCGCGCAGCGGTAGCGTTGCGCATGTCGCAACCACCGCTGGTTCGGCAGATTCGTGAGCTGGAAGATTTGATCGGAGCGCCCCTCATTATCCGCAGAGGTAGCGCAGTGCTGCTCACGCCTGCAGGCGAGAAGCTCTCGCGTGAACTGTCCGGTCTGTTCGTGCAAGCCCGCCACGCCATTGCCCAGGTCTGTAATGTGAACGACATGCAAACAGGTGAAATCACATTAGGCCTGAGCGCAACGGCACTGGCCGGTGCCTTGCCAGCGCAATTGCAGCAAATTGCTGCTGACCGACCCGGTCTGCATTTCAACTACCTGGAATTGGGCCCGGTAGAGCAGGCCAACGCCCTGCAAACCCGGAGACTGGATGCCGGATTCTGGTATCTCAGCGGCGACACTGCCCCGCCGCGGTTGTCGCATCAACTGGTCCGGCGCGAACCACTCATGCTGGTATTGCCCCAGAACCATGCGCTGACACAGCATGAGAGCGTCTCGCTCAAGCAGCTGGCCAAGACCGAGTTCATCCAGCACCAATCGAACGAAGCCTATAGCGCAGGTTTTCTTAATACCATCTGCATGGCACAAGGTTTCATTCCGCGGGTGGCGCACACGGTGCAAAGCCCACTGAGCGCGCTCGCGCTGATCAGTCAGGGGCTGGGCATCACCTTGCTGCCGCAAAGCTACCAGAGCATATCCACGCCGGGCGTGACCATGCGGCCCTTGCAGGAGACCGTCAACCTGCAGCTACATATTGTGTGGGACCCGCACCCAGCCGGGGCGGCTGCCGCGCGTTGGTTGCGCGATACACTCTGCCAGCAGCCAGCCTGAGCACATCAACGCACTGCTTGCAACATGCCCGGGGGTACCCACGCCCCCTTGCCAAAGTAGCTATCAACCCCTTTGACCTTGGCATAACCCTGGTCAACCGTGACCACCTGCAAGTGCTGATCTTTCGGCAGCTCACGACACTCCCGGCTTTCAAACAACGCCTGAAATTTGTCTTGCTGGCCGTTTTGCACATAAGTCACGCTGTTATGTGCAGTATCCGCAAATGCGCAGGCGTAAGCGCCTGGCTGCGAGGGCGCAACTGCCGCGCCCGCCTGGAGCATTTGGGATGGCGCGCTGGCAGCCCCACTGAGCCCGACCACATCAATCATCATGCTTGCTGCGCCCACGACAAACACACCCAGCAGTAGCCACATCTGCCATTTTTGCGATTTGCTGGTTTGTACTGCGTTCATGCTGACGGCTCCGGCGCGGGTGAGAGGGCATTGTAAATCAGCGCAGCAGACTCGCAAGCCGTGCCATGCCTTCTTCGATTTCGGCCGGACTTGAATGGCTGAAATTGAGCCGCAAGCAACTATGCTCCGGTGCCGTGGTATAGAACGCGTCGCCGGGCATGATGGCAACACCGGCATCCAGCGCCCGCTTCATCAGTGCATGGGTATCAACCGCTTGTTTGAAACGCACCCAGAAAAACAAACCGCCGACCGGTTTTTGCCAGGTCACCAGATCGCCCAGGTGACGGGTTAACGCAGCAGCCATGGCATCGCGCCGTTCGCGATACACCGGCAGGATATGTGCCACATGCTCATGCAAACCATTTTGCAAGGCATGCAGGATCAAGTGCTGGCTCAACCGGTTGCTATGTAAATCGGCCGCCTGCTTCAGGCGGGTGAGATGCGGCACCAACGCCGGGTGGGCCACCAGAAAACCCAGGCGTAGCCCCGGGGCGAGGGTTTTGGAGAACGACCCCTGATAGATCCACGGCGCGTTCTTCAGTCGCCCGGCAATCGGCGGCGGTGCCGCGCCGTCAAAGGCCAGCTCACGATAGGGGTCGTCTTCAAACAACGGCACACCAGCCTCATCCACCGCCGTTGCAATACGCTCGCGCTGCTCGTCCGGGTAACAATAACCGGAGGGGTTCTGGAACGTGGGGGTCAGATACGCCAGTTGCGCCGAACCCAGTGCGGTCTTGAATGCCTGGGTGTCAGGGCCTGTGACCGGGTCAACCGTCACTGGCAAAAAATCTGCGCCAAACAACCGAAAGGACTGCACGGCCGCCAGATAGGCCGGCGCCTCCACCAGTACACGCGTGCTTTCTTCGATAAACAACTTGGAGACCAGATCAATGCCCTGTTGCGAACCCGATAGCACCAGCACCTGGCTGGCATCACACGCAATACCCAGTGCTCTGGCCTCTGCGGCAATGGCTTCGCGTAGTTGCGGCTCGCCTTCAGTCTGGCCGTATTGCCAGCAGTTTTGCAGCGCATTCAGTTGCGCTGGATCCGGCCGGTACAGGGCCTCTTCCGCCGGCAGGCCACCCGCAAAAGAAATCACGCCCGGCCGGCTGGCTGCGGCAAGAATGTCGCGCACCAGCGACGAGGTAAGGCGGTCAATACGCTTGGCAAACATGGACATTCTCCGGCTTTTGGAACATGCGCCCTCGCCGGTAGCTGCGGCAAAGAAAGCAACACATACAGATATTTAGGTCAAATCATTTGACCATATGTTGTTTCCCGGCGCAGATATTGTCAATATCATTGACCAACCATATCAACCATAACAGTTGCCCATTCTTTCATGACCACAAAACGTGTTCTCAGCGAAGCACAGGAACTGCTGTTTTACGCTTACCGCGCCTTCACTGCCGCCCCCGATGCTTTCCTCGCCCAGCGCGGCTGGAACCGGGTACACCACCGGTTGCTGCACTTTATCGGGCGCGATCCTGGCATTGCGGTCAATGAGTTGCTGGATAAACTGGGCGTGAGCAAACAGGCCGTTCATGGTCCGCTCAAGGCGCTCGTAGAAGCTGGCCTGGTCAACACCGCACCGGATGTGGAAGACCGCCGGGTGAAATGCCTGACTTTGACTGAGGCCGGCGCGCAACTGGAAACCGCGCTTTCCTCGCCGCAATTTGCCATGCTTGATGAAGTGTTTGCGCAATGCGGGCCGCAAGCGGTGCAAGGCTGGGAAGCGGTGATGAAGGCCATGGCCAAACGGGTTGGCTAAGCACCACGTGACCGGCGGAAATGCCTCGATATCCCGTCGATCAACACACTCGCCACGCTAGTACTCGATTGGCGTGGCTTCCAGGCTACGCCATAAATACCACGTCGCGGCGCTGCGCCACGGTTGCCAGCGCTCGGCCAGTTCGCGCATGGCCTTCGGTGTCATACGCTCGCCCCCGTTGTAAAGCCGGGCAATGGCGTTGACCACGCCGATATCATCCAGCGGCAGGACGTTTGGGCGCAGCATGGAGAACATCAGAAACATCTCGGCCGTCCAACGACCAATACCCCGGATCGACACCAGCTCCGCGACGATGGCCTCGTCCTCCCAGGTTTGCCACAAGCTCATATCCAGACGGCCCGCAGCGTGATGGCGGGAAAGGTCTTGCAGATATTCCACCTTGCGGCCAGACAAGCCGCATTCGCGCAGGCGCAAAGTGTCCAGCGCGAGCACGGCGCTGCTGGATAACTCGCCACCCAGCGTGACCAGAAACCGGTTCCAGACCGATTCTGCCGCCTTGACCGAAATCTGCTGCCCGACGATGGAGCGCGCCAGCGTTTGCCAGGCGTCACCGCGCCCGCGCAAGCTAATATCCGGAAACTGCGCAATCAGTTGTGCCAATACCGGGTCAGCCACCGCCAGCGCAGCGGTGGCCTCATCCCAGTAAGGTGGACGCGCTGCGTCGCTCACTCGCCCGCCACTGTCATGTTGCGGATCAGCAAGGAACCAATCCGGCGACTGCTGGAAAGCTGGATGTCACTGCCCACACCGACCACATCCAGGAACATCTGCTTAAGGTTGCCGGCCACGGTGATTTCTTCCACCGGGTATTGAATCTGCCCGTTTTCCACCCAGAAACCCGCCGCGCCGCGGGAGTAATCCCCCGTCACCATATTGGTGCCGTGGCCCAGCAACTCGGTCACGAAGAGGCCCGTACCCAGTTCTGCCAGCAATTCTTCAAAACTGGCCGTCGGCGTGACGATCAAGTTGTGCGCGCCGCCAGCGTTGCCGGTACTTTGCATACCCAGCTTGCGGGCACTGTAGCTGGACAGGAAATACCCCTGCTGCACGCCAGCATCGACAACGGTGCGTTGCTGCGTTGCCACGCCTTCGGCATCAAACGCGCCACTACCCAGGCCTTTTTTCAGGAAAGGATCATCAACAATCGTGATGCATGGCGCAAACACGGGCTTGCCCAGGCTATCGAGCAAGAAAGAAGACTTGCGATACAAGCTGCTGCCACTGACGGCATTGACCCAGTTACCCAGCAAGGAAGAAGCCAGCGATGCTTCAAACAATACCGGGTATTCACCCGTTTTGACGCGGCGCGCCCCAAGGCGCCGCAAAGCACGCTCACCGGCCTTGCGCCCCACAATCACTGCCGGCTCAAGGTCTTTGGGGTCACGCATGCTGGTGTACCAGTAATCACGCTGCATGCCGCTGTCGTCTTCGGCAATGACGGCGGCGGATACACCGTAACGCGAGCCCGTGCCCGCCCCGACAAAGCCCAGCGAATTACCGTAAGCCCAGCGCGAAGCATGAGTAGAGGCCGAACCCCCTTCTGAATTGGTAATACGCGGATCGACCCCGCGCGCCGCATCTTCACACTGCGTGGCAATGCGGATGGCATCTTCTACCGGCAAATCCCACGGGTGGTAGAGGTCCAGCTCCGGGAAATGCGTTGCCAGCAGGTTTTTGTCCGGCAGGCCGGCGTATTCATCCGCCGCGGTATAACGGGCAATCGCCAATGCGGCCTTGACGGTATCGGCCAGCGCCTGACCCGAGAAGTCAGACGTACTGGCGTGCCCTTTTTGCTGACCAAGGAACACAGTAACGCCCAGGCCCTTGTCCCGGTTGTATTCAATGGTTTCTACCTCGCCAAGGCGCACGTTCACGTTCTGGCCAAACGACTCGGAGATATCTACTTCGCAATCGCTGGCGCCCTGCTTTCTGGCTTCATCCAGTACCTGACCGACCAGCGTGGTCAGTTGCTGTTCGCTAAAACTGAATCCCGACACGATTATCCTTTTTTCATGATTGGCGAGCACGCATGCGGCGTGGTCCGTGAACTAGTTTGTTATGATAGCGGTTTTGCAGTAATGGCCCCAAACATGGCACACAACGATAACGACAACCAGCACGACGATGATGTCGAGCTGGTCAGCAAGTCCCAACTCAAGCGCGAGATGACCGCGCTGCAAGAATTGGGCGCAGAACTGATTCCGCTGGATATCAAACTGCTGGAACCCCTGGGCCTGCCCGAACGCCTGGTCGCCGCCATTCGCGAAGCCAAGCGACTCAAAGCAAATGGTGCCGTTGCCCGCCATAAACAATACATCGGCAAGCTGATGCGTGAAGTCGACCCGGAACCGATCCGCGCCTTGCTGGCCCGTATTGCCGGTCAGTCAGACGAACATAACGCCTGGTTGCACAAGCTCGAACGCATCCGCGAAAAAATGCTGACTGAGCCCAAAGCGGTTGAAGAGTTTGTCGCAGCACACCCGAGCGTCGACGTGCAACACCTGCGCCAGTTGATTCGCAACGCCATCAAGGAGCGCGAACAACAAAAACCGCCCAAGGCTTTTCGCGAACTGTTCCAGCTCTTGAAAGAACAATTTGCCCAGCCGGTACAACCCAACCCGGATGGCACCCTGCCCGACACGGACGAGGAATAAGCGCAGATGAGCTGGCAAATGCAATGTGAAGGCTTTCTGTTCGATATGGACGGCACGCTGGTGGACTCCACCATCCTGATCGAACGCATCTGGCACGGCTGGGCCATCAAGAACGGCATCGATTTTGACCATCTGATGCAGTACGTCCATGGCCGCCGTGGTGTCGAGACCATCCAGATCGTCGCCCCGCATATGGATGCCCACGCGGAAGTCGTCGCCTTGCTCGACCAGGAACTGCGGGAAATGGATGCCATTACGCCGATCCCCGGTGCTGCCGCTTTTCTGGCCAGCTTGCCGGCAGACCGCTGGGCGGTCGTCACCTCGGCCTCTCGGGCGATTGCCACGGCCAAGCTGCAGGCCGCCGGTTTGCCGGTGCCTGCGCTCATGGTCAGTTCAGACGATGTCCAAAACGGCAAACCGCATCCGGAACCATACCTGAAAGGCGCAGCCTTGCTGGGTCTGGCGCCGGAACGTTGCGTCGCGTTTGAAGATGCTGAAGCGGGCGTCCGTTCGGCCCATGCCGCTGGCATGAACGTTGTCGCCATTCTGCATGCCAGTGGTCATGAGCCCACCGGCCTGGCTGGTGCCAAAGTGGCGCACTACGAAGAACTGACCTTGCGTGCCGGTGCTGGCGCCGTGCTGATTCTGGAACAACGTGCATGACATTCAAAATCGGACTGGTCTCGGTTTCTGATCGGGCCTCGCAAGGCGTCTACGAAGACAAAGGCATTCCGGCGCTGGAAGAATGGTTGCGCAAGGCGCTGCTCACGCCATTTGAAACGGTCACCCGTCTGATTGCAGATGAACAGCCGGTGATCGAGAGCACGCTGGTGGAACTGGTGGATGACCTGGGTTGCGATCTGGTGCTGACAACCGGCGGTACGGGTCCTGCGCTGCGTGATGTAACGCCAGATGCCACCCTGGCCATTGCCGATCGGGAAATGCCGGGCTTTGGCGAGCAAATGCGCCAGATCAGTCTCAAGTTTGTGCCGACGGCTATTTTGTCGCGCCAGGTGGGCGTGATTCGCAAGCGCACACTGATCCTCAACCTGCCGGGTCAGCCCAAATCCATCCGCGAAACGCTGGAAGGTCTCAAGGACGGACTGGATCATGTGATCGTGCCGGGTATTTTTGCTGCTGTGCCCTATTGCATCCAGTTGCTGGAAGGTCCGTACATCGAAACTCGCCCCGACGTGGTTGCCGCTTTCCGTCCCAAATCCGCTATCAAACCGCAGGAATAAACCGTGAGCAACGCCAGGACTTTGCTGGACACCATTGAAGTTGAAACCGGCCCACAGCCCACGGCTGCCGTGATCTGGATGCATGGTCTGGGCGCCGATGGCAACGACTTTGCCGGGGTGGTGCCAGAGCTGGGGCTGCCGGAAGATCTGGCTGTGCGCTTTGTGTTTCCGCATGCGCCATTCATGCCGATCACCTGCAACAACGGCTATACCATGCGTGCGTGGTACGACATTCTCTACTTTGAGGATATTGATCGCCATGCGGACGAAAACGGCATCCGCCAGTCTCTGGAAGATGTCGCTGCGCTGATTGCAGACCAGAATGCACGCGGCATACCGACGGAGCGCATTGTGCTGGCTGGTTTCTCACAAGGCGGGGCGATTGCGTATACGGCGGGCCTGACCTCCCCGCGCAAACTGGCCGGGATCATCGCGCTTTCCACCTATTGGCCCGCTCCCGCACTGATCGAACAAGGGCGTAGCGCTGCAAACGCCACCACGCCGGTGCTAGCTGCCCACGGCACGGCGGATCCGGTTGTGCCCGTGGCATTGGGTCGCCGCGCCAAAGCCGCCACAGAGGCGCTGGGCAATCCGGTTGAATGGTATGACTGGCCGATGCAACATTCGGTTTGCCTGCCAGAAATCCACGCCATTGGCCGCTTTCTGAGCAAAGTCCTTGCCTGAGTTGGCAGACCGCATCAATGACCAAAGAAAAAGGCTTTGCCCTCGCGGACAAAGCCTTTTTTCATATGCAAAACGGAACCGATCCCTCAGTGTTTCTGACTTAGCACCTGTACTGTGACCCAAGTCCAGTCCACGCCTTTATCCAGCGAGCGCCCCAGGCTGACGGTAAAGTGTCGATCTCGCGCCTGCACGTCGTACGTGCGATCCGCATCGTAATTGGCAGAGTGCATCAACAAAGTATTGGTGGTGACGCCATCCACATCATAAGGCAGGTACAACGCCGAATTCATGGTGTGAAGCGCAGCGCTATCAAAGGCCTCGAAATCCGTGACTTCCAGCGCACGCGGCGGTGCTGGTGTGGTCGACGTGGTCTGGATGCTCACGGCGACCGGTGTGGCACTCAACAATTGCAGACCTGCGTAGATCTGGAATTCGTTCATCCGTGAAATACGGCGCACCACGCAGACCTTCCAGCTATCATCCGGGCCGAATCGCATGCCGATCATGACGCCTGGTCTCACCCACTCCGCGCCCGCCACTTCCAGCGTGGCACCATAACCACCCTCGGATTCGTTTTCCACCCGCCAGGACTGCCAGTCTGGCGCTTCTGTACGTTGCACAATCTGCGGTGCTTGCGCCTGCCGCGAACGCGTCCGGGCCGAAACAAAGCCGTACAACCGCATATCCATGACTTCGTCGTAATCGACACCGGTTTTCGCTTCATCCGGCTGGCGCGTAAAGCGTTCGTTATCGCTACGCACCTTGCGATGCAGGCGATCCAGGCCGTTAACCACGTCTGCCTCTTTGCTCACATCATGGCGATCACTGCGGGTAAATTGGGCATTGCGCACTGCCATGCCCCAGAAC
>JASLES010000052.1 GCA_030151005.1 Silvimonas sp. | reverse complement strand
AACACAATCACCTGCTGCATGTCTTGCGTGCGGATCAAATGCGCCAGCAAGGCACGTTTGCGGTGCGTTTCGCACGGATGAAGAATCTGTTCGACGTTGTCGTTGGTGGCATTCTGGCGGGCCACTTCAACGGTGACCGGTTCGTGCAGGAAATCGGCCACCAGTTTTTTGATTTCTGGCGAGAACGTGGCGGAGAACAGCAGCGTCTGCTTGCGATTCACCAGCATGTCCATAATGCGGCGGATATCCGGGATGAAACCCATATCCAGCATACGGTCAGCTTCATCAAGCACCAGAATCTCGACTTGCGAAAGATTCACGGTTTTCTGCTGCACGTGATCAAGCAAGCGGCCCGGCGTGGCAACCAGAATTTCTACACCGCCACGCAGCGCCGGAATCTGGCCATTGATATCTACACCACCGTAAACCACGTGACTACGCAGCGCCTGGTGCTTGCTGTAGGTTTTGACCGATTCGGCCACCTGATCCGCCAGTTCACGGGTGGGGGTCAGAATCAGCGCGCGCAACTGGTGGCGGGCCGGTGACACGCTGGTATTGGCGTGCGGCGCCAGGCGGGTCAGGATGGGCAGCGTGAAGGCTGCGGTCTTGCCGGTACCGGTCTGTGCGGCACCCAGCACGTCCTTGCCTTCCAGCACGACAGGAATGGCTTGCGCCTGGATCGGGGTCGGGCTCTCATAGCCTTGTTCTTCAACTGCTTTGAGTACTGCGGGCGCCAGCCCCAGCGTTGCAAAAGTCATCCTGCGCTTACTCCACCAAACAAAAGATCCGGCTCGAAGCCGGCAGTGACACCAGAGTGCCTGGCTAGAAACTCTGGATAATCAAAGAGTTTATCACGGTTCAGCTGACAAGCGCTGGATTTGGGCCTTGGCCCGTCAGCAGATTGCTTACGCCTGACCATCTACCTTTCTGCAGCGCACCACTCAATCATAGATGATTGACACAATGTAAAGAGTTGCCCATTTTTTGGGCAACTATGACACATACATAGAAGATCCGGTCCCGCATAATGGAACCCATCTCCTGACCAGCCCGTTGCGCCCGGCAGAGCGCAATGCCCGCAGGGCTGGTGTAACTGAATAAAGTCTCCGTTTGGCGGGTTGCAAACTGCCCTGAGCGTGCCACATGCCCCCGCATGTCATGCTCTACGCAGTACGCATTACAGCCATGGCCCTGCAACTCCTGCAGGGCCATTTTTTTGCCAGTCAACCATGTTGATCTTGTATCATTGATAAAGTCCATCATCTCAATATCGAAAGCATGACCTTCGCACCGCTGGTTTTAACCGATGACGACACCCTCAAACGCTGGACGCGCGGCCAGATACTGGACATCCCCGCCCTCTCCCGCAGTTTTGTGCTGACCAACGACTGGGATACCGCCCGCAGTGGTGACCACCCGGACGCCTACCGCGATGGCGAAGCCTGGCTCTCACGCGATACGCAATACCTGCCGCGGCTCAATTTCCGTGTCACCACAGCCATTGCCGCGCCCGCCCGCTGCCCAGCGCCGGCAGGCTTCATGAGTGGTGTGTACTGGCATGATGCCCAAAGTGGCATTCAGGTACGCCGCGATGGTTTCCGGGCTTTTCCGCCCGCCCGCCGCAAACCGCAGCCGGGGCCGACGAGTGAAGGCAAGATCGTGATCAACACAAGGCACCCGCGTACGCAGGAGGCCATCGCCCGACTGGCAGAGCGCCTTGGCGCCAGTGAACAAACCTTGCTGCTGGACGCCCTGTACACCGGGCTGGCGCATATCGCCGGCTCCCGGCTGGACCCGGTACGCGCCCAGGCTTTTCTCAAGGCATTCAGCGTCACCCAGGCCATCGACAAAGCCGATCACGAACCTGGTCTTGACCTTTTTTCCGTGCTCTAAGCCGCCGGCAAACTTTGCGGACAGCAACATTTGCCGCGCCCGTCTTGTTGCACCGCACGTCACAAGCCCATACAGATGGGCTAGAGGTAGTGTCACCTGTTCGGTTACAATCGAAGACTTTCCATCACCGATCCAGGCAGGAGAAACACCCATGTCGATGGCTGACCGCGACGGCGTCATCTGGTACGACGGCAAACTGGTTGAGTGGCGCTCGGCGACCACCCACGTCCTGACCCACACGCTGCATTACGGCCTTGGTGTATTTGAAGGTGTGCGCGCCTACGAAACCCCGAATGGCCCGGCCATCTTCCGCCTGCAGGATCACACAGATCGTCTGTTCCGCTCTGCTCACATCCTGGGCATGAAGCTGCCGTACACCAAAGAACAACTCAACGCGGCCCAACTGGCTGTGGTGAAAGAAAACGGCCTGAAGTCCTGCTACTTGCGTCCGATGGCGTTTTACGGCGCCGGCAAGCTGGGCGTGGCCCCGCCGGTCGACGATGTGCACGTGATCGTCGCGGCCTGGCCATGGGGCGCTTACCTGGGTGCTGACGGTCTGGAAAAAGGCATCCGCGTGAAGACCTCCAGCTTCACCCGCCACCACGTCAATATCACCATGTGTAAAGCCAAGGCCAACGGCAATTACATGAACTCCATCCTCGCCAACACCGAAGCCACCCGCGACGGTTACGACGAAGCCCTGTTGCTGGATGCAGAAGGCTACGTTGCAGAAGGCTCTGGCGAGAACGTGTTCATTGTGCGTAAAGGCAAGATCTACACGCCGGACCTGACCAGCGCGCTGGAAGGCATTACTCGCGACACCATCGTGCAACTGGCCGAAGAACACAACATTCCGGTGATCGAAAAGCGTATCACCCGTGATGAAGTCTATAGTGCCGATGAAGCGTTCTTTACCGGCACCGCCGCTGAAGTGACGCCGATCCGCGAACTGGATGGCCGCACGATTGGCGAAGGCCGCCGTGGCCCGATCACCGAACTCTTGCAGAGCCGTTACTTTGCCAGCGTGAAGGGCCAGGAAGGCTCCCGCGCTGAGTGGCTGACCCTCGTCAAATGAGCGACAAGAACATGAGCGACCTCAAAGAAAACACCCAGCGCGTGATCGAAGTCGGCGCCGCCGACCTGCCGCTGCACTGCCCGATGCCGGACATGATGAAATGGAACGCCCACCCGCGCGTATTCCTGCCCATTGACCGCACTGGCGAAGCGCTGTGCCCGTATTGCGGTACCCAGTACCGCCTGAAGGCCGGCGAAGTCATTAGCGGCCATCACTGAGCTTTGCTCAGGCTGGAGACAAAACGGCGCATTGCGCCGTTTTGTTATTTGGGCGGTAAGGTTTGTATCAACGGCAACTCAAATTGAAGCAGCAGTCCGCAAGGCCAGGGCCGATATAGATTTTGCTGTTGTCGTTGCTGTTGGGGTTGTCGTTGCTTTTGACTTTTCTCCCCCGTTAAAGCCCAGCGCCGAAGGAACGGAGGGAGACCTTAGGCTCCCGACTGACTGAGGGAAGCCCGGAGGGCCGCCAGGCTGGGGTCGCCTTTCTTTGGTTACTTTCTTTGGCGAAGCAAAGAAAGTAACGTGGGCCCGGCACCCCGGGTACGACGACACGTTGCGCAGTGGCGCGATCGGCGATATCGCCCGCAACGGCGACGACGTTCGGATCGTCCGG
>JASLES010000016.1 GCA_030151005.1 Silvimonas sp. | reverse complement strand
CATGCCGCCGGGGATACCTTGCTGCGCCGTGCTGGCGAAGTGTTTGCCAAAGCGGTGGAGGCGCCGCATTACGCAGCCCGCATTGGCGGCGATGAGTTTGCGGTACTGCTGCCAGGCATGGATGAGCGCGGAGGTCAGGCGGTCATTGATAGCCTGCAACATCTGATTGAACTCAATAACCAGTTCTACCCTGGCGCAACGCTGAGCTTTTCTATGGGCATGGCCACTTGCCACCGTGGCGAGCGGCTGGAAGCCACCGTGCAGCACGCAGATTTGCTGATGTATGAAGAAAAGCGCGCGTTTTACGCCAACACGCCGGCTGCAGAACGCCGCTTGGGGCTCAAGCCGGACTAAGGCCAAGGCCGCAGGCTGGATCAGTCCGGGTCTTTGGCTTTTTGCAACGCGCTATCGCGCACGTCTGAGAGCTGATCGAAAAACTGCGCCGCAGGCGTGACGTGGAGCGCGCTGACCGGCAGCAGCTGCAGGTCACCGTTAAAGGACAGGTCGCGGTTGAAAGTGTGTTCGTCCCGATAGTTGGACAACACCAGAAAACCACACATGACCACCAACCCGGTGCCGATCAGCGTGTAGAGCTTGCGCCGGGAAAGCGCCGTGGCCAGTTTCAGGTGCAAATAGGCGGCAAGGGCCATTACCGCCAGCCAGATCACGCTGGAGGTGATCAGCGCCAGCGTGCTGTCGTGCGCCAGGTAGCCCAGCCTGGCCTCAAACGCCTGCAACGCCAGGCTAGCCAGCGCCAGTAACGAGCCCAGCGAAATATATTCAAACAGCACCGCCCGGTGATTCAACAGCCGCGCCAGCAAAGCCCAGATGCTGGCCCAGATCAGCGTGCCAGCCAGCAAGGTGCCGGCGGTGACTGCGGTATCAGACGGTTTGATCTGGGTGAACACATGCGTGTTGCTGCTCCAGCTCAACAAAGCCACATTGAGCAGCAACAGGCCGAGCATAACCCACACATTGCCCAGCAACTGGGATAGCCGCCATAACAAACCGTCGTGCAGTACGGTGGGGGACACGGCCGATTGCGGGCTGCGCAATTGCAATTGCGTGCGGCCAATGCGTACCCGGTCATCTGTTTTGACGCGCGCCAGAGTAAAGCGCTGGCGGTTACTGGCGTAACTGCCGTTCTCGCTGTGCAGGTCTTCCAGCACCCAACCGCCGTCGGGCGAGGGTTCAATGCTCAGGTGCCGGGCAGAAACGGCTTCATCGTCGATCATCAGATCGTTGCTGTAATCCCGCCCGATGATGACCGGAAAACGCGTGAATTTCTGGCGCTGCGCCACCCGGCCATGACGGTCCAGTACTTCCAGAATCAGCGGTTCGACCATGCTACCGCTCCCAGAAACTTGCGGCCCAGCCGCACTGCGTTATCGTAACTGACGCCGCCGACCACCAGCCGGTTGATCAGGCCGCTCTGGGTTTGATCCAGTGTGGCGCTCATGATCACGGCATCAAACAGGCCGGGTAATTTGCGATGCGCGCGCAGGCAGAAGACGTTTTTCATGGGCAGGCCGTCGGGCTGGTGCACAAAAGAGGTCTTGCAGGCAAAGTTGCCCACGTCTTCCCGCGTGGCGTCCGGAATGTGGGTTTCCGTGCTGAACTGGCTGCTGTACAGATGCGCAAATTGCAGATCGGTCAGCCCTTTGCTTTGCACATAGCTGCGGCTGTAGTACACCGTGCCGGTTTCATAGTCTTCGGTCAGGAAAATGCTGCTTTGGGTGCCACAGCGCATGGCCAGCGCGCTATAGCGTTTTTCTTCTCCGTGATCTTCAGCACCCCAGCAGCGGAAAAAATCTGACCAGTCACGCGGTGTGCGGTAATGGTCTAACGTGTCGGTCGTCAGGGGGGCGGCCAGCAAGCGGCTGGCCAGTGCGTTTTGCTCGGCCAGCAACTGGGTATCCATCAGTTTGAGCATCTGGCTGGCGCTATTGATTGGCGCGGCAGCGCGTTGCTGCAAGAGGACCACGGCGTAGCGGGCGGGCACCAGAAAACCGACATCATTGCCCGAAGTGGCGACATTGATGCCGATGACATGACCGGCTTCGGTCATGGTGGGGCCACCGCTCATGCCCGGGTTGATGGCGCCGGTAAAGTGGATTTGTTCCCGCAGGCTTTTGGGTAACAGGCCGTTGTAGAGCCCGCGCACGATGGTGAAATCCAGATCCAGCGGAATCCCGAACGAATACAGCGTGGTGCCTTTGTCCAGTGGCCCGGCATCCAGCGTCAGGTGCGTGGCCAGCGGCGTCGCCAGTTTCAGCAGCGACAGGTCGTGCACCACATCAAACCCGGAGACCGAAAGCGGCACCACGCTGCCGTTGGCGCGTACGGCCTCGGCCCGGAAGGATTCCGGGTGCCACACCACTTCTGAAATCACATGAAAATTGGAGATCACATGGCCGGCATCATCCACCGTAAAACCGGTGCCCAGCGCGGTGCGGTTATTGCTGCGCTTATCCATGATGCGCACTTGCACCACTGCGTCTTTGTACTGGCGAAAGACCTGAGGCGTGTCGGCCAGCGCGGTGTCTGCTGCAGTGACGCTGGTCGCGCCCAGCAAGAGACAACTGGCAAGTAAAGCAAGAAGGGTGTGCAAGGCGGGCCTGGGGGCGGGGTGTATGTTTTAAGACTCATCTTACCTGCGCCATGTCTGTTTCGCGATCAGTCTTTCAGTGTTTGTCACCAAACCACAACGCATACTGACGTTGAACCACTTGTTGCACTACAGCACTGCCGATCACGTGTTGCAGGCAGGTCAACGGCAGTGGACGCTCCAAAGCCCCAGCGGCTAGAGTGGCGGTCTTGCCGCACCTCATCACGAGCCATCATGTACAACCGTTATTCCTTTACCTGCACCCGCTGCGGACAAACCCACGTCTGCGATACCGGTTGCGCCTTTGAAGTGCCTTACCATTACTTCAATTTGAGCGATGCACAAAAAGCGTCGCAAGCCACACTGGATTCCGATTTTTGCACTATCAAACATGACCACCAGACGGATTACTTTGTCCGTGCCGTGCTGGAAATGCCGGTGTACGACGACCCCAGCCTGATGTACAGCTGGTATGTCTGGGTGGCGATTGATGAAGCCACCTGGACGGCGTACCAGGCATTTCTGCGGGGCGAAGGCCCGGCCATCAACGGCGCAGGCTGGCTGTCCAACCAGTTGTCGGCCTATCCGGAAACGCTGAACCTGCAGCTGGAATTCCGTCCGCGCGCTGGCGGTTTGCGCCCGCTGGTGTTTGTGCAGCGCATTGCGCAGCAAATGGCACATCCTCTGTTGCAGCATCAGTACGGCGGCTTTGGTCTGGCGCAATTGCAGGCCCTGTCTGAACACCTGGTTCACGACCAGGGTGCAGATACTGCCCCGCACGCGAGCTAAGTGGTGGTACCGGTCAGCCAGTCGCAAGCTATTGGCTGACCATCCTCCTGCCCCGCGTGATGGTGTTCTGGCCTGTTTGCGCGCGCCGGAAGTCATCCCGTTACCACGACTTTGTTTGCTCATGGCAGCATGTTGCTCAGCCCGACATTTGATACGGGCAGACAAAACAACATGGCAACCGCAGGCAAGGGATGATGGGGAATCAGGAAAAACGCGGCGCGCGGCGCGTTCCAGTCAACTGTGAAGTCAAACTGCGGTTTCGTGACGCCGCACCTCCGCAATACGGCACCTGCACCGATCTGAGTGTGGGGGGTATGACCGTGCGGACCAGTTATGTGCCGCGCCTCCAGGAAGTCTTTGACGTGCTGATGATGCCACCTGCCGTGGGCGGCAGCCGCAAACCATTTGCCGCCACCGTGCGGGTGCGCCGCTGCCATGAAGTGGAGCGCGGGCGGATGTATGAACTGGGGCTGGAGATTGTGGAGGTTTTGCAGTAGCTGGCTGGTGCCACTTTGTAGCCCGGA
>JASLES010000527.1 GCA_030151005.1 Silvimonas sp. | reverse complement strand
ATGAAACGCTGTGTACCGCGTTTGCGCACGCACAGCATCAGACCATCCCGAATCACGGCAATGATGGCCACATGAATCACATCAGACATACCAGACAACCCACAAAGACGAGCCCCGCAGGATAACGCGAGTGCTAGTCATCCGCATCTACCGTGCCCTGGCCTGGCACGCCGGATAATCCGCGCAGGAACGCCTTGCGCACGTCGCTCAGATGCCGCCGCATGGCCGCGCGAGCGGCGGTACTGTCGCGCTGGATGATGGCATCCAGAATGCGCCGATGATCCTGGCTGGTGTCTTCAAACAACCGCTGCGTGACAAAGTGATCTTCGAAGCGGGCAAACATGGGGCTGGCGCGTTGATCCCACAATTGGGCAATCAGATGCACCAGCGCCTGGTTGCCGCTCATCTCGGCAATCTTCATGTGAAACCGACGATCGGCAGGCTGGATGTGGTGCAAACGCCGGTGTTCATCGGCAATTTCGCCCAGCATGGCTTCCAGAATATCGATATCCGGCTGCGTAGCGCGCTTTGCTGCCAGCGCAGCGGTTTCGCATTCCACCAGAATGCGTGCTTCCAGCAACTCTAGCGGGCCGACATCTGGCCACCCGTTTTGTTGCGTCGCGTCAGCCATCATCGCGACCGTCGCGGCAGCGGGTTTGTCCAGCACGGTGACGCCGTTGCCCACCTTGACCGACACCCGGCCTTCTACTTCCAGCGCAATCAGGGCCTCGCGTACCGAGGCCCGGCTCACGCCCAGTTGTTCTGCCAGTTCGCGTTCTGCCGGCAGCAAACTGCCAGGCGGAAACTGCCCGCTATCGATATGCAGCAAGATCAGTTCTGCAATTTGCCGATACAACCGCCTGGATTCAATCTGCGGCAGCCGGTTTGTCATAGTCCACCCCTGTTTCTGGCTTTTTTTGCCATTAAATCATTGCGATGCAGCACGATGTAGCCACAATTTTTTCACTACAAAATGCTTGACATGTCGCCGTCCTGATACCAGGCTTTGGCTCAATGGTCAGACCAATAGACCTTCGAACCAAGTATACAACGGATGTAGCCGATTTATCGCCAACCGGCAAATTGGAGATACAACGTAATGCTGCAATACCCAGGTTCCAGAGCATGAGTAAAGAGACCGACCGCCGCCTTTTACTCATCGGCCAAGAAGACAACTGCCTGATCGTCTGCGCGCCGCTCGCCGCCGGTGAAACCCTGCTGGTAGAGGGCGTACCGGTCACGCTGCCGCATGCCATTGATATTGGTCACAAGCTGGCCCGCACGGCCATTGCCACGGGCGACAAAGTGCTGCGCTACGGCGCCATCATCGGCAGCGCCACCCAATCCATCGCCCCGGGCGAGCATATTCACACGCACAACCTCTCCAGTGATTACCTGCCCACCTACACGCTTGAGGAAGGTCAGAGTTATGTCCACCAACACTGAACTCACCGCCCCTTTGCAAGGCTGGTTGCGCAGCGATGGCCGCAAGGGCATCCGCAATGTGGTGGCCGTGGCTTACCTGGTGGAGTGCGCGCATTTTGTCGCCAGTGAGATCACCCAGCATTTTCGCGGGCAGCCGGTGCATCTGATTGGTTTTCCGGGCTGTTACCCCAATGCCTACGCCGACAAAGTCATGCGCCAACTGGCTACCCACCCCAATGTCGGCGCGGTATTGCTGGTGTCTTTGGGCTGCGAGAGTTTTGACAAACGCGGGCTGGAAAGCCATATCGCCGAGACTGATCGCCCGGTGCAGACGCTCACCATTCAAGACAAAGGCGGCACCCGCAGCACCATTGCCCAAGGTGTGGAATGGGTGCAATGGGCGGTCGAGCAACTGGCAGAGCAAGCGCGCGTACCCATGCAGTGGGATGAGCTGGTCGTCGCCACCATTTGCGGCGGTTCTGACGGCACCAGTGGCATTACCGCCAATCCGGCTGTGGGTCGGGCCTTTGACCGGCTGATTGACGAGGGCGCGGCCTGTATTTTTGAAGAAACCGGCGAACTGGTCGGCTGCGAATTTCACATGAAGCGCCGCGCCGCCACGCCAGAACTGGGCGACGAGATTGTCCGCACCGTCGCCAAGGCCGCGCGCTATTACGCCACGCTAGGTCACGGCAGTTTTGCGCCGGGCAATGCCGATGGCGGCCTGACCACGCAGGAAGAAAAATCCCTTGGGGCCTACGCCAAGAGCGGTGATTCGCAAATCGTCGGGCTGATCAAACCGGGCGATGTGCCGCCCACCGGCGGGCTGTATTTGCTGGATGTGGTGCCCGATGGCGAAGTGCGCTTTGGTTTCCCGAATATCTCGGACAACGCCGAGATTGTGGAACTGATGGCCTGCGGCGCGCACATCACGCTCTTTACCACCGGGCGTGGCTCGGTAGTGGGTTCTGCCATTGCTCCGGTGATCAAGATTTGCGCCAACCCGCAGACTTATGCGCGGCTGGCTGACGATATGGACGTGAACGCGGGGCGCTTGCTGGCAGGCGAAGCCACGCTGGATGAACTTGGGGCGGAGATTGTGACGCTGGTGCATGAAGTAGCCAACGGTGCGCTGAGTAAATCTGAAGCCTTGGGGCATCAGGAATTCATTCTGACTTACAAGCAGTTTGAGCCGTTGGGGCCGGCGTGTTTGCCGATACGGGGTGTTTGAGGGGTTGGGTGTTAGCGCCCTTTGGTGCGATTCGTTTTGGGCGAGTGCGGGGTTCGGGGTGGAATCGAAGCGGTTACGACAATCCACCGTTGCGATGTTTGCAGGTATGGCTCGCCAGCCTCACCACTGACTCGTCATTCCTGCGGAAGCAGGAATCCAGTGGGGGCCGAGACGGCCCCGTTCTCTGGCGAGAACCAGTGTTGTAGCCCGGATGAAGCCGCAGGCGGGAATCCGGGGTGGCGGACCTGGTTCATATTGTTGCGGGGTATTGGCGCCTGACGGCGCGAATTTGAAAGGCATTTAATACCGGCGGTGGCCGGAGCACGTCACTTTCTTTGCTTCGCCACCTCGGCGGCCCCAAAGAAAGGCGACCCCAGCCTGGGGGCTATGGCTGAGCGAATCAAAGATTCGCACGCGCACCGGGCTGCCCTCAGTCGGTCGGGAGCCTGGGTCTCCCTCCACTCCTTCGGCGCTTGGCTTTGACGGGGGAAGAAAAGCAACAACCACTTCAACGGCAACGGCAACGGCAACATCAAAGACTACTGCAACAGCAACATTGGGATAGGCGCGATGACACAAAGACTTGCTGGCAAAACGGCTTTCATCACTGCGGCAGGCCAGGGTATGGGCCGGGCGGCGGCGTTGGCGTTTGCACAAGAAGGTGCACAGGTGTGGGCGACGGATATCAACGCGGATGCGTTGGCAACGCTGGATCACCCGCGTATTCGCACCCGCGTGCTGGATGTGCGCAACAGCGCGGAGGTTGCCCTGGCTGCGGCAGAGATTGGCGCGATCAACGTACTGTTCAACTGCGCCGGCTTTGTCCACAACGGCAGCATCTTGCAGTGCAGTGAGGACGATTGGGATTTCAGCGTAGATCTGAACCTGACCAGCATGTTCCGGGTTACCCGGGCGTTTTTGCCGGCCATGCTCGAGCACGGTGGCGGGGCCATTATCAACATGGCCTCTATGGCATCCAGCCTGAAAGGCTTCCCTAACCGCTTTGTTTACGGCACCACCAAAGCCGGGGTGATTGGCTTTACCAAAGCGGTGGCGGCCGATTTTGTGAAACAGGGCATCCGCTGCAACTGTATTTGCCCCGGCACGGTGGATACCCCTTCCCTGCGCGGCCGCATTGCCAGCGCGGCAGACCCGGTGCAGGCAGAAAAAGATTTCATTGCCCGCCAGCCCATGGGCCGGCTGGCAACGGTGGACGATATCTCGCCCTTACTGGTCTATCTGGCCAGCGATGAATCGCGCTTTGTCACCGGCGCGGCGCTGTCGGTCGATGGCGGCGTCACGATCTGAACACGGGGAAACAGACCGCAAATGGCTTCAGTTACGTTGCATCAGGTTAAAAAGAATTACGGCGATACCGCCATCATCCACGGCGTGGATCTGGCGATTGCCGATGGCGAGTTCGTCGTCCTGGTCGGGCCGTCCGGCTGCGGCAAATCCACGCTGCTGCGCATGCTGGCGGGGCTGGAAGATATCTCTGGCGGGCAGATCCGCATTGGCAACCGCGTGGTCAACGGCTTGCCGCCGCGTGACCGGGATATCGCCATGGTGTTCCAGAACTACGCGCTCTACCCGCATATGACGGTGGGGGAAAACATGACTTTCGCGCTGCGGCTCAAGAAACAGCCAGAAGACGAAATCAAGCGCCGGCTGGATCAGGCCGCGACCATGCTGGGGCTGAGTCATCTGCTGGAACGTTTTCCGCGCCAACTCTCTGGCGGGCAGCGCCAGCGCGTGGCAATGGGTCGGGCGATTGTGCGTGATCCGCAAGTATTTTTGTTTGATGAGCCACTCTCTAACCTGGACGCCAAATTGCGGGTGCAGATGCGCGCGGATATCAAAGCATTGCATCAGCAACTGAAAACCACGTCCGTGTATGTGACGCATGATCAGATTGAAGCCATGACCATGGCCGACCGGATTGTCGTGCTGCATGACGGCTTGATTGAACAGGTCGGCACGCCACTGGAGTTGTACGACAACCCGGCCAACAAGTTTGTCGCCGGGTTTATTGGCTCACCCGCCATGAATTTCTTGCCGGGCAAGCTGCGCCATGTGGCGGGCGGCACGGTGATTGATCTGGAAGACGGCCAGCACTGGCCGGTGAGCGCCCAGGAAATTGGCGCGGTAGGGCAACAGGTCTGGCTGGGCTTGCGGCCAGAGCATCTGCAGGTAGTGGACGGGCATGGTCTGAATGCCACCATTCGCGTGGTGGAGCCCACGGGTGCAGATACGCACCTGATCATGAAACTGGGCCAGACCGAACTGTGCGCCACGGTGCGGGATCGCATCAGTGCAGGGGCCGGTCAGGTATTGCAACTGACCCCGCAGCCGGGCAAGGCCTACCTGTTTGATCATGCCACCGAAGCGCGGATGGCCCTGACAGCCGATGCCCCAACGCCAGAGGTGGTGCAATGAAAGTCACCGACCGGCGCGTGCTGGGGCGCAGTGGCATTCAGGTCACCGCCTTTGGCCTGGGCGGTGCGCCGCTGGCCGGGCTGTACCATGACGTGAGCGAGCCCGATGCCCGTGCGGCCATTGATGGTGCGTGGGATGCCGGCTTGCGGTATTTCGATACCGCGCCCTATTACGGGTATACGAAGTCGGAACACCGTTTTGGCAACGCCCTGCGACAGCGCGCGCGGGACCAATTTGTACTCTCGACCAAAGTGGGCCGGCTGCTCAAACCAGGCAAGCCCCAGAGCGATGAAAACGGCTGGGTGAATCCGCTGCCGTTTGAACCACATTATGACTACAGCTACAGCGGCATCCTCCGTTCATTTGAGGACAGCCAGCAGCGCCTTGGCATGGATCGCATCGACATCCTGCTGGTGCATGATATTGGCCGCACCACGCATGGCGATCAGCATGATCACTATTTCAACCAGCTAACTGCTGGCGGCGGTTTGCGGGCGCTGGATGAACTGCGCAGCGCCGGGCAAATCCGTGCGGTGGGGCTGGGCGTCAACGAGTGGGAAATCGTCCACGATGTCATGCAGCTGTTCGATCTGGATTGCTGCCTGCTGGCAGGCCGCTACACCTTGCTGGAGCAACAAACGCTCTCGCCGTTCCTGGAAAACTGTGTTGCGCGCGGTGTCGGGATCATCCTCGGCGGGCCGTTCAACTCTGGTGTGCTGACCGGCAACCGCAAATACAACTACACCGACGCGCCGGCCCGTGTGCTGGAACGTGTTGCCGCACTGCAAGCGGTGAGCGATGAATTTGGCGTGCCGCTCCCCGCTGCCGCTTTGCAGTTCCCCATGGCGCACCCAGCGGTGGCCACCTGTATTCCTGGCGGTAAAACGCTGGCGCAATTGCAGCAGAACTGCGCCTGGTTTGAACAAGCCATTCCGGCGGCCTTCTGGCAGACCCTCAAGCAGCGTGGCTTGCTGCATGAAGCGGCACCAGTGCCAGGCGAGGCGTGAGCATGCGCATCGATGCCCATCAACACTTCTGGGATTTGTCGCTGGCCGGATACGACTGGCCCACGCCCGATCTGACTGCCATCTATCGCAGCTTCCGGCCACTGAATCTGCAGCCGCTGCTGGCGGCCAATGGCATTGATGGCACGGTGCTGGTGCAGACCCGGCCATCGATTGTGGAGAACTTCTACCTGACCGATCTGGCCGCACATCATCCCTTCATTCTGGGCGTGGTGGGCTGGGTCGACCTCAGCGAGCGGGAAGCCGCCATTCGCATTGCCAAATGGGCGGAACAAGACAAATTCAAAGGCGTGCGGCCCATGCTGCAAGGGCTGGATGATGAGCGCTGGATACTCCAGCCCAGGCTGGAACCTGCGATTCGCGCACTCATTGATCATGGCCTGACGTTTGACGCGCTGGTGCTACCCAAACACCTGCCGCATCTGGCCGTGTTTGCGCAGCGTTATCCAGAACTGCCCATTGTCATTGATCACGCCGCCAAACCACACATTGCCGACCAGACCATGGACCCATGGCGCGAAGACATTGCCGCGCTGGCGGCCCTGCCCAATGTGCACTGCAAACTCTCTGGCCTTGTGACGGAAGCTGCCACCGACTGGTACACCGATCACCTGCGCCCGTATTGCGAACATCTGCTGTCCGTCTTCAGCCCCGCGCGGCTGATCTGGGGCAGCGATTGGCCGGTGCTGCGGCTGGCGGGGGATTACGCCCGCTGGTGCAGCACCACGGATGAATTGCTCGCCCCGCTAAATCCCGACCAGCGCGCAGCCATCCTGGGCGATAACGCCGTCGCCTTCTACCGGCTGGACACCACGCCGCCGGACACCACAAAAGCATGAAGTGCACACGACTCTGGAGGCCTGAGATGAAGAACCAACCGTTTGTTGCATCGCTGACGCTGTTATCTACCCTGGCCGCGACGCTGGTCATGCCCACCGCCTGGGCCGGCCCGTATGACGGCTATACCCTGCGCGTAAAACTGATTGGCGGCGAGCAGTACGAACCGCTGTATTCAGTGATTCCGGAATGGGAGAAAAAAACCGGTGCCAAAGTGCAGATTGTTTCAAGCAAAAGCCACTTTGAACTGGACCGCGAACTCAAGCAGGACATCGCATCGGGCAAGATCGATTACTGTCTGTTCTCTAACCACACCAACTTTGCGGCGCAATACGTCAGCATCACCCGCGACCTTAAACCGCTGGTGCCGGCTGACTTTGTGGCCAAGTTCTCGCCCCGCGTGATCCAGCAATCCACCATCAAGGGCAAGCTGCTGGAAATTCCGCGGCACTCGGATATCAGCGAGTTGTATTACAACAAGAAAGCGTACGACGATCCGGCCAACAAAGCGGCGTACAAAGCCAAATTCGGCAAGGATCTGGCCCCGCCGCAAACCTGGGATGAAGTGGCCCAGCAGGCCAAATTCTTTGCCAAACCACCCAATTTCTACGGCACGCAATTTGCCGGCAAAGACGAAGCCATCACGGGCCGTTTTTACGAAATGCTGGTGGCCAACGGCGGCCAGTTGTTCGACAAGAACTACAAGCCCACTTTCAACAGCCCAGCCGGCGTGAAGTCCCTGAACTGGTTTGTGGACCTCTACAAATCCGGCGCGGTGCCCAAGGGCGCGCCCAACTATGTCTGGGATGATCTGGGCAACGGTTTTGCCAGCGGCAGCGTGGCGCTGGATCTGGATTGGGGCGGCTGGGCCAGCTTCTTTAACGATCCCAAGAGCAGCAAGGTGGCCGGCAATGTGGGGATTATCCGTGCCCCCAAGGGGACATCCGGCAAGCGCACGGGCTGGTCTGGCTCGCACTCGTTCTCTATCACTCAGTCTTGCGACAACCCCAAGGCCGCTGCGGACTTTTTGATGTTTATCACCAGCTTTGACGCGCAAATGCTGGAAGCCCGCCGTGGCCTGATGCCGATCCGGCTGGACGCCCAGCAAGCCGCGCTGGCCGAGTTCAAAGCCAAGAATGAGACCTACCTGACCGACGTGTTCAACACCTTTGCCGCCGGCATGCGGGAAGACTCATTCACCCCGCCGCTGATCCCGGAATGGGTTGAGGTGTCCAACAGCATCTGGCCAGAACTGCAAAAGGCGATTGTCGGCGACAAGACCAGCAAGCAGGCGCTGGACGATGCCGCGAAAAAGGTCGAAGCATTGATGGATGACGCGGGGTATTACAAGTGACGGTGTGAGGTGTGAGGTGTGAGGTGTGAGGTGTGAGGTGTGAGGTGTGAGGTGGTCAGATTATGCGAGCCACCTCGCTCCGCACACCACTACTTCGTCATTCCCGCGCAGGCGGGAATCCAGTTCTAAACAACTGCGCCGCAGGCGCTGAAAATGTT
>JASLES010000525.1 GCA_030151005.1 Silvimonas sp. | reverse complement strand
ATACCGGCGGTGGCCGGAGCACGTCACTTTCTTTGCTTCGCCAAAGAAAGTAACCAAAGAAAGGCGACCCCAGCCTGGCGGCCCTCCGGGCTTCCCTCGGTTGGTCGGGAGCCTAAGGTCTCCCTCCACGCCCTCGGCGCTGGGCTTTTATGGGGAGGCAAGTCAAAAGCAACAGCAACACCAATACCCAAGACCTCCGACCTGAGATCTTTCCCCAAAAAAAGCGGGCACATTTTTCAATGCGCCCGGTAGTCAGTCCATTCCGGATTGCTCTTTCTGGTCAGCCGGTCTGTACCGGCCGGCCTCATACCTTGATATCGACGTTCTGCCCGCTGCCCGTGGTAACCACAGAGGCCTGGCTGGTCGCGGTAGTACTGTTTTTGGCGGTCTGCGCTTCGCGCGCTTGCAGGCGTTGTGCCTGGTGATCCCCTTTGCGGGCTTCTTGCGCGGTTTGCGTCGGGGTTTCCCGTGCTTCTTGTGCTGCGGCGCTCAAAGTGCTGGTGGCGCCAGACTGCGTGCTGCTGTAACCGGTCGTCGCCGGGCTCAGATTAACGTTCATGTTGCCTCCGTTTGACCCGGTGAGAGGGCGGGCCATGATCTGGAGCATGCCGGGGCAGACTTAGCCCAGCATTAGTCGGGCGTTTATGCAACAAGGGCGCAGTTTGTGCGCCCTTGTTGGTGTGCCGATCTGCTTAGTAACCCAGACCCGGCAGCACGGCTGTGCCTTCGACCTGGACTGCATTGAGCAGCGTCGGGGCCAGACCGAGTGCCTTAAGCATGGTCGGGGCCACTTGTGTTGTGCCGACGGCGCTGGTGTTGGTGGCGGCGGTCAGCGTCGGGAACGACACCAGCAAGGCGACGTGGCTGTCATCCGGCGCGTTGCCACCGTGTTCAGCGTCTTTCTTGGTGCTGCTGGTGTAGATCACGCCCGGATTCGGCTGGACAATGATATCCGGTGTGCGGCCTTGCGCCGGATCGCCAAATTTCGCGGCCAGCTGGCTGCCAGAGAGGATGTACGCCTGGGCATTGTTGGCGCAGATGCCGGTGCCGGTACAACCGGTATTGGCGTTCAGTGTGGCAAGCACTGCAGACAGTTGGGATTGGTCACGCAGCCAGATCAGGCCTACGTCGTCATCTTGCACCATGCCGGTACCTGCCAGGCCGGTGCCATCGTTCAGGCTGCCGCTGGTGGTGGCGTTCTGGCCAAAGTTGCCGCTGGCATCCAGATAATTATTGGCTTCCAGCAGCGCCATCAGCGTATCGCCATTCTTCACCAGCAAGCTGTGGTCAGACGGAGACTGGCCGTGCTTGGCAGAGATCACGATCAGTGTGTTGCTGTAAAGGTTTTGTGCCTTGAGTTCGGCCACCATTTTGCCGATGGCGGTATCGACGTAGCTAATCGCTGCAGCCACCTGTACCCCTGGTGTGAACCTGGCATCGGTGTAACCGCCGCCGCTGGCGTTAGTGGCTTTTTGCGCCACGCTCAGGGTCTGGAAGTTGGTGCCAAACAGTGTCGGTACGCTGGCCGTCACGCCGGTCGAATCTTTGCCATCAATCTGGTTGAGGATGGCTTGCACGTGCAGGTTGTCGAACTGTTCGGTGTGGGTATAGACGTCGGTGTAGTCCTTGCCGGTTGCCGCATCAATCGAGTTGATTTCTGTGCGGGCCAGGTCATCCACACCTTTGCCGGACGGGCCATTGACCCAGTCATAACCCCAGGCGTGCTTGTCCGCCCAGGCGGTGCGTGCACCGGGCAGGTTGGCCTTGACCACTTCAAACACCGTGTTGGTCTTGATGTAGTTATGCGGATACACCGGCGTGCATACGCCATTGATTTTCTGGTGCGGGATTGCATCCGGGTTGAATGCGCCGCCACCATCCATGTGGATCAGCGCGCCGCCATTCCAGCCATCAATCCCGGTAGTTTCATCAAACACCACGTTCCAGCCCTGGGCGCCGGTACAGGCGGTGTCGGTCGGAGCGTACAGCGTGCGATCGTAAGAGACGTCATAGAACAACCCGGCGGTTTTGGGCGATCCGCCGGTCAACAAGGCTGCCAGCCCCGGAAACGAATCGGACAAACCTGGCGTTGTGGCACCGGTGTAGTTCACGCCGGTTTTGGCCAGTGCGGCCAGATTTGGACAGGTGTTATTGGCCAGACAATTGCTCAGGTCTTGCTGATGCAAGCCATCCACACTGATTAACAGCACGTGTTTGGCGCTGACCGCTGCGCTGGGTGCCTGCGTGGGCGTTGGCGTCGGAGCAGAAACGGACGAAGAGTCAGATGAGCCGCCGCAGCCAGCCAATGCGGCAGCCAGTACCGTTGCGGAAAAAACGTGAAGCGGTTTCATGCCATGTTCTCGCGCAGGGAAGAAGATGGCGCAGCTTATCTAGCTGACGTGAAACTATATTTTCTTTTTCATTAGATGAAACTTAGAGTTACGAATGCAAGAACATGACCCGCACCCTCAGCCCACAATGGCGGGCTGCGTCGGCTTCTTCCAGCACGATGCGTGCCCCTGCGCGTTCCACAATGGCCTGCACAATAGACAAGCCCAGACCAGAGCCGGTTTCATCTGAACCCAACACGCGGTAGAACGGATCAAACACCCGGTCGCGCTCCTGTTCCGGAATACCCGGGCCGGTGTCTTCAATCACCACCATCACGGCGTCGGGCTCACGCACTACAGAGAGGTCGATCCGCCCGCCAGCCGGGGTATAGCGGATGGCGTTATCAACCAGGTTCTTGAGCAGGATCTGCAATTCAGCCGGGTGAATGCATACCTGGGCCTCGGTTTCATCCACGACGCCGATATCGATATTTTTGGCCTCGGCCAGCGGCAAGAGGTCTTCCAGCACCCGACGAAATGTCTGCTGCACCGGCGTTGTTTCGGTCTGGGGATGCGCAGCGTCTTGTACACGGGCCAGCGTGAGCAGTTGATCCAGCAGTTGTCGCGTGCGCTGGATACCGCCACGCAAAGCGGCGAGCCGTTCTTGCGCAGTCTCAGACATGGGCGCGGCGCCCAGGCGCTCCGCCTGGAGTGACAAGGCCGTGAGGGGCGAGCGCAACTCGTGGGCGGCATCGGCCACAAAACGGCGCTGCGCGTCCATGGACTGCCCTACCCGGCCCAGCAAGCGGTTGATGGCCACCAGAAACGGCCGGATTTCTGTGGGCAGCGGTTCGGGGGTGATCGGGTGCAGTTCGTGGTCTTCCCGCTGATCAATCTCGCGGGAGAGTTCGGCAATCAACTTGAACATATGCCGTACCAGCACCGCCACAACAATCAGCAGAACCGGCACCAGCACCAGAAACGGCAGCAATGTGCGCAAGGCGCTGGCACGGGCAATCTCGTCACGGATGTCGGTTTCTTGCGAGACCGCAATGCGTTGGCCGCTAGAGAGCGTTTTGACCAGCACGCGGTAGTCTTCATCTTGCGCGGTGACCGTCTGCAAACCATCGACCAGGGTGTCGGGCAATCCAGGTACGGCCATGCCGGTATCTGAGGCGGTCTGACCACTGGGTCGCAATTGCTGGACCACCACACGCGCGTCTTCTTCTTCCTCAGAAAGGGCGCGGCGTGTGCCAGGCGGCGGCAAGGGCAGATGATGTTCGTCAAACAGCGACACCACCTGGCGCAGGGTTTCATCCTGCAGTTCGTTGGCTTCGCCTTGCGCGTTGAAAAAGGCAAAGGTGCCGGCAATGATGGCAATCAGCACGATCACCCCCGACAACCACAACGACAAGCGGATGCGTAATGAATTTCTGATCGGGTCTTTTATTCGCCCTTTGAAACCATCCATCCCACGCCCCGTACGTTTTTAATGATGGTGTTACCCAGTTTTTTGCGCAGCGAGTGGATCAGGAACTCAATCACATTGCTTTCGACTTCTTCGCCCCAGCCGTAAATGCGGTCTTCCAGCTCCGTGCGCGAGAGTATGGCGCCCGGCCGGGTCAGCAAAGCTTGCAAGAGCGCGAACTCGCGGTTGGACAAGCGCACGGCCTCGGTCTCCCGCACCTGGGCCTCACGGGTGGCGGGGTCCAGGGTGATGATGCCATTGGTCATGACCGGAGAAACCACGCCGTTCTTGCGGCGGATCACCGCGCGGATGCGCGCCAGCAATTCGGCCATCTCAAAGGGTTTCAACAAGTAATCGTCCGCACCGGCATCCAGGCCATCTACGCGGTCAGACAGGGCGTCTCGCGCGGTAATGATCAGCACCGGCACGGCATTGCCCTGGCGGCGCAGACTTTGCAGCACACCAAGGCCATCTTTGCCGGGCAAGCCCAGATCCAGCAATACGGCGTCGTAATACTGGCAGGCCACGGTATTGATGGCGATCTGCCCGTTGCGCACCCAGTCCACCGCGTAGGTTTGATCCTTGAGCGCGGACTGGATGGCGTCGCCAATCATGGGGTCGTCTTCGACGAGTAGCACCCGCATGGGCCTTCTACTCCTGATGGATTCATGCATGTATGTAAGATGATTCGGGCGATAGACGCAACTGCGTGTCGCCCGTCATCACTAACGGCGCAACCAGCGTTGCGCAATCAGCGGAGAAAACACCAGGCGGTATACACGCAATGCAAGGTTGAAAATCAGTGCCACCGCATGCTCACGTTGCTGCATGCAAAGCGCTGCGCTCAAAAGCGAAACCAGTAACGCGCCCACCATATCCAGCGGGAAATGAACCCCCAGATAGATGCGCGCCCAGGCCACCGGCAAGCCCGCAAGCCACAGCGCGGCACCCAAGCGGCGCGCGGATGGGTTGAGCAGAAAACTGCACGCCACACTCCACAACAGCGTCAGGTGATCGCTGGGCATCGAGTTATCCGGGGCGTGATCAATCCACGTATGGCCCAACCCCATCACAAACGGCCGGGCATGCGGCAGTGCCAGGCTGACCAGTTGCGCCAGCGCCAGGCCCAGCGCGCCCGCCAGTGCGGTTTCCAGCGCCAGCCGGCGGATCGTCTGATGACCACCCAGCCAGCCCACGACCAGCAAGACAGGGATCAGCCAGATCAGCCCGTTGGCCGCGAAGACGGCCAGCGGCATCATCACGGGTCCAGGTTGACTGGCCGCGTTGATCAGCAAAAATACGGCGCGGTTGGTGTGCTCCAGGGTGTCCAGCCACATCATGGGCGGCCTCGCGCTGCGAACATGGTTTTCTCCTGCATCAGTTCTGACAATAAAACGGTCAGACCTTACCGGCGAAAACTTAGCGGCCCCTGAGCGTGGGTTGGTATTAGTGCCCGGCTTCACGCAAGAAAAACCCGCCGGCAAAGCGGCGGGCCCGGGTAAAACGGCCCGATAAACCGGGCCTGCAGCAAGACTTACTGGTTGTTGATGTTGTTTGGTGCCTTGGGCAGCGACTTGCTGGTGGTCAGCACCACGTTACCAATCTGGCGATAGTTCATCAGGTTGGTGCCGGGGGTTTGTACGGCATAACCGGCAAACGTCATGGACAGGTGCGTGGCATCAACCTGTACTGCCGACGGTGCGTACAGGCGCTGCGCAAACCAGGCCTGGGTCGGGATCACCGGGGTATTGGCCGGCACCGTCACCGTGTTTTTGCTGCCGCCCTGGTTGGTGGTGGTAATGGCGTTGATCGAGGCGATCGGGCTGTTGATATCGTTGAACACCGTCCAGTTTTTCAGATCGGTAGATTCCGCGTAACCAATGTAGTGGAACGCATCCGAGTCACCATCCAGGCAGTTGCCGCCCGAGAACAGCAAGCCCCAGCGGCTGCCATCGCCATTGATGTCAATCAGCGTACCGCGCGGGCTGATCCAGCGGGTCTTGTTGTAGTCCACGGTGGTCGGATCATTCAGGCCGTTGACCACACCTTGATCGGTGAAGGTAATGCCATCCATGGTCGTCGCCAGACGGACATTGGAAATATCGTGGTTGGTCTTGCCGCTGAACGGGGCAGCCGTACACTGGTTGGCGGTGGGCATGGCCGTGCTGCCGGTCTTGTCACCATTCAGGATTTTCTGCACGTAGATCACGGTGGTCGGCTTGGTCGGGTCCGTATTGGGAACCACGGCCAGAATGCCGTCCGGGTTCAACAGGCCCACCGTCTGCTTGACCACCACCGGGTTGGTCGCACCCGTAGTATTGGTCAGCGCCGTGGCAATGGTGTTGATGTCCTGGCCGCCCGGATTGGTGGTGTTGGTATTCCACAGCGGGAACTTGGCACTGGCCAGCGGCAGGGAGATCACATTGAGCGGCGCCACATCCACCTGAGCCGGATCACGGTTCAGCGTGTACAGCATCTGGCCGGTAGCCGCTGCGGTACCCGGCAGTTGCAGGATGGAAGCATGACCCCAACCATCGTCCGCATCGGTCGAGGCAAAGGTGCTGTGCACATCGGCCGGACAGGTGTTCGGGTTCAATTCCAGCACGTTTTGCATGAAGTACCAGGTTTTGCCGTTGTCATCAGACTCGGCGGCCACCACGGATTCGTTCATGTCTTTCGGACGCCAGTCGAACAAACCAATGATCGGCGTGGTGCTGGCGGTATTGATGTGGCCGCTGGTGGTCAGGTTGCTGGTGTAAACCAGCGGGAAATAGAACGGCGCCATGTTGACCATCGGGTCTGTCGGCGGCGTCACAAACGAGCTGACCGTGGCGTACGAAATCCGCGTTGCCGGGCTGGCCGTGAAGTCGCAATAACCATAAGCCGGATCAGGCACATTGCCGGTACTCAGGAACGGATTGGTCACGTTCTGGGTGTTGTTGGCGTCGCCCACCAGTTTGTCCAGGGTAAACGGTGTGCCACCCGCGCCTTTACCGATCGAGGTACCCGAGTTGATCTTTGCTGCCACCGGCGCATTGCCGGCATCTACCGACCATTTGATCGAGGCCGTAGCGGCGGATGGTGTCGGCGCAGGAGTCGGTGCTGGCGTTGGTGTCGGGCTGGTCGACGGTGCCGGCGCAGGCGTCGCAACGGGCGCCGAAACCGAGGTGGACGTGCTATCGCCAGAACCACCGCCACAGGCGGTCAGTGCGGCACTGCCAAGCACCAGCGTGCTCAGCATCATCATTTGACGCAATTGCATGAATACTCCCCGTATCTTGTAAATAGGTGAGTACGGGTGACAACGTTATCGTTTTTATATCCATGCCTGGACGACAATGTGGGAAAGCCGCCAGAAAGGTGGGCGCATCATGCAAGTGCAATATGACAGGAACAAGACAGACACAAATACTGCCTGGGCAACAATCCAGCCCATCCTGCAAGGGATTTTGAGCGCTGGCGCGCGCTGCGTGGCGCTAAAAGGACGTCAGCAAAAAGCTGACAATGTGTACCAATTTGCGCCAAAAGATACAAAAAAGCCCGCAAAAAGCGGGCTTTTGACAACAACGAAGAGACAACCAGCTTAGTTGAAAGCAGTGCGTTCGTTGATTTGTGCAGCAAAATTCTGTTCTGCGTTGGCAGCGACTTGCCACTTGGCCACAGTTGCCGGGGTAGCCGACTCAACAGCGCGGGTGCTGAACGGTGCGCGACCCGGTTGTTGCTTGGGTTGGGACGCAAAGTTCTGGTCAGCAGCAGCAGCACGTTGCCAGGAAGCCAGCACTTGCGGCTTGGCTTCGGTCACACG
>JASLES010000519.1 GCA_030151005.1 Silvimonas sp. | reverse complement strand
CGTCACGCTGGTTGCAAGCGGGTTTTTTATCCAGCGTTTCGCCACCAACCTGCATCAGTTGCCAAACGTGCCCTGGACAGACACCACCCTGATCGTGGCGATGCTCTCGACCTTGCTTGGCGTGCTGGCCATCTGGATTTCAGCGTTGATCTGGCAAGTGTTGCTGCGTGATCAATCGGTTAGAACCGCCTGGTACCGGCTGCAAAGCATTTATCTGCTGGCCCAGTTTGGCAAGTATCTACCGGGTAATGTCGGGCAGTTTCTTGGGCGGATTGTGTTGGCGCAAAAGGCCGGCATCTTGGTGCCGCTCACCTTGGCCACCATGCTGACCGAAGTACTGTGGAGCATCGGCAGTGCGCTTGCTGTGGCCGCACTGGCGTTACGTTTTGTTGTGGATCGCTTACCTGTGCTGCCGTCATGGCTGCAGGGCGGTGGTGCCGTGCTGGGCATTGGCCTGTTGTTTGCTGCCCCCCGGACCGGCATTTACCTGTTGCAGCGTTTCTTCCCGCGTGCAGCCCAACGGTTTGGCGTCAGCGGCAAGATCAAGGCGCCCGCGTGGCCGACGGCAGTCGTGGTGTCGTTGTTGTATGTCGGCTGTTTTATGGCGATGGGCGCATTGTTGCAGCTGCAGTCGTGGTATCTGTTCCATGTTGCAGCGGGCCCGTTTTTGCAGGTCAGTGGCTTTTTCGCGCTGGCTTGGCTGGCGGGCTACCTTTTGCCCGGCGCGCCAGCTGGCTTGGGCGTGCGCGAATCAATGCTGATCCTGTTGTTTACACCTGTGGTCGGTGAAAACGTGGCGATCGCGCTGGGTGTGACCACCCGGCTGGCGACGACGCTGGCAGACGCCGTGGCGTTTTTGATCGGCTGGGCATGGCAAACCCGCCTGGCGCAATATCAGTCAATTACAGAATAACCAATCAGAAAAAAACCAGATGACGCCAAACCCTGCCCCCCGGATGTCCCTGCCAGCCCTGCTAGCGCTGATACTCGCGTTGGCCTGGGCATTGGTGGTTAACGGTGCCGTGCCCTGGCTGGGGATTCCGACACTGGGACAGGCCGCGTCAATGATGGGTTATGCCCAGGCATTTGCGAACCAGGGCTGGCTGGCCATTCATTCCTGGTCATTTGGCTACCCGAAACCGGTTGCGTTGGCAACAGGTCTGCCCCTGGCCGAGGTCGCGGCGGTGCTGCTGCATCTGGGCATGACGTCTGCCAATGCATACGCGCTAACCGTTGCGCTGTGGCTGGCGCTGGCACTCCTCGGGGCGATCCGCCTTGCCCGGCAACTGGGGTTGCGCGATAGAGTGGTGGCCGCTGCCGCCGCTGCGACCTGGCTGACCTTGCCTATGGTCTGGGTGCATCAATCCTACTCGTCGCTGGCGCTGGGTATGGCGTTGCTGCCACTGTATTTCTCCAGCTTCCTGTCTTTGATGGAGAGAACCGGCAAGCCTGGCCAGATCGTCTATCGCTGCGTGGAATTTGTCTTGCTGTGCAGCATTGCGCTGTTTATGGACGGCTACACCTTCATGATGTTTGCCGTTGGCTCGGCATTACTGTTGCTGGTCACGCTACGTCCTGGCTGGCTGTTTGCGCACCGGCCGCGTTTGCTGGCTATGCTCGTGTGGGGCGCCGGCTTTGTTCTCGCGTACATGCTTTATACGGCATATATGGGACGCTCTGCCTTCCTGCCTGAGGCACTTGAAGTTTTCCGGGGCTGGGCACTGGATATAACCTTTCTGCTGCGTCCATCCAGTGGCAATCTTTGGTTCTGGGATGTCACCGGTTTAAGCCTGCCGCGCAGCAGTGACCGTTATTTTGGCGATACCTCTGTCTGGACTACAACCTACGGCCTGCCGTTGCTGATTTGTGCCTTGGTCGCATTTTTCGGCGCACGCAAACAAGATCGTCGCGTATGGGTGTTTCTGGCACTGGCGCTATTTGGGCTCTACATGGCGTTAGGCCCAACCCTGAAAATCAATGCGGTCAAACCGGCCGGCTTTACCGAACAGATCATGCCACGCCAATATGGCTTGATGCCGACCGGTAATGCATACCTGGCCTCGCATGTGCCAGGGTTTCGCAGCATGCGGGCAGCGTATCGATGGGAGGCACTTTGTCTGTTAGGACTCTGGGCTACCCTGCTGGTTTACGTTGCACACCAGCCAGGTCGTCGTCGCTGGCTAGCGGTTTATGTGGTGCTTATGGGGTTGAACGCACCCAATCTGGTTGATTCGTCGACGGATTATCATGGTTTCAGGCGAGGACTTGTCGATATTGACCGGCACCTCGGTGATGCATTGGCACAGCATCTGCACCCAGGCGAGCACGTGATCTTTCTGCCCCTGAACAATGACGTGATGGCTAATTACCTTAGCCCTCGCTTGGGTGTGGTGACCTACAATGTTGGCGGTGACAAGCAGATCGATATTGCCAGAGAGTACTGGCCAGAAAGCGTAAAGCAGCTCGGATTTGGCCGATTATCCAATGCAGATATTCCTCTGATGAAGGACTTGTTGCTGCGTGGCGACGCTGACCGGTTTGTAATTTCTTATTTCGATGGACTCTGGGCTGCTCATTTTTGGCCTTGTGCGGCACAAGCTCAGGGATACTCGGTCAAAGTGCGGACCGCATTCGCCTCCATTCCTGGCTTTCTGTGCCCTGCACAATTGCGCGAGATTTATGCGCCAGAAGTGGCGCAGTTACAAAAAGAACCTTTCCTGCAAGTAGATGATACGCCGCTGTTTGCGGTCGTCTCGCTCAAGCCGGCTTTCGCCGGTCAGCGAAAGCAGATTCTGACGAATCAATTGTCGGAGATCCATTTTCCAGTTGATGTTGCCAAAGATGCTGCTGGTGCAAACCAAATGCTGAAAGAGGGCTGGCACCAGCCAGAGCCGACCAACCGGTGGTCCGGTCCGAACTCAGAAATCTGGTTTGTTCCACCCCAGTCTTGTACTGAGCGGACTTGTTCTCTCTTTTTGCGCGTCAGCGCATTTGCGGCAAGCCCACAACGTCCGGTCACAGTGATGCTAGCGACCGCGCCGGGGACGGGGTGTGGGCCGGCTTCCCGGAAGATGGTAGTAACCCAGGGGGACGCGCTAACGGTGCAAATGCCACTCGCTTTTCATGGGCACGATATCTGCACGGTAAAAGTCAGCGTACCCCAAGCGGTTTCGCCGGCTGCACTGGGTGCCAGTTCGGATGCGCGAGTATTGGGCCTGTCGCTTACAGAAATTGATTTGCACCCCTAGAACCAATTTACCGCAAATGTATTTTTTTACTGAAAGCTGTCTCCAATCTGTGTCAGTTTCGGGAACTGTGATATGCGCTTACAAAGCTGGATAAGCGGCTAACGTCAATATCCGTCATAATGAGCGAGCTTTTTTACCTATAGTTGCCCGGTACAACGTGCTCCCCATTGTTCTAGCTTTTGCAGTTTCTTTTCTTGTGTCCATGTGGCTGGTTCGCAGTGGTCATATCCACGGTCGTTTCAGTGCAGACTCCGATCTGCTCGGCGTACAGAAATTCCATGTGAATCCGGTGCCGCGTATTGGTGGCCTGGCCATTATTATTGCGTTGATTGCCAGTTGGGCCGTCCAGCTCTATTTAGGCCGGCCAATCGGTGATTCTTTCCTGCACTTGCTGGTTGTGGTGTTCCCTGCCTTTGCCAGTGGTTTGTTTGAAGACATCAGCAAGCGTGGCGGTGTGGTGCTGCGTATGGCCTGTATCATTATCTCGGCCGTACTCGCCTGGTATTGGCTGGGCATCCGCGTCACCCGACTTGATTTGCCCGGTGTCGATACGTTGCTGGCATTTCCTGCGGTGTCTTTGCTGTTTACCGTGATTGCGCTGGCCGGCGTGACCAACGCCATGAATTTCATCGATGGTTATAACGGTCTGGCTGCGGCAGTAGCGGCGATCATGTTGACCGGCATCGCCTATGTCGCCATCTTGCAGGCGGACTATGTGGTCTGGCCGTTGGCCATTGCCGGCATTGGTGCCTGCCTGGGCTTTTTGTTCTGGAACTGGCCGCGCGGGCTCATTTTCCTGGGCGATGGCGGGGCTTATCTGTTGGGTTTCTGGATTGCCGCACTGGTGATCATGCTGGTTGCCCGCAATCCGCAGGTCTCGCCCTGGTTTGCATTCTTGCTGGTGAGTTATCCGGTCGTGGAAACGATTTTCACCGTGTTACGCCGGCTTTCTCGCCAGAGTAATCCGGGTATGCCGGATGCTGCACACTTGCATCAGCTCGTCTACAAGCGCTTGATGCGCTGGGCAGTAGGCAGCCCGGACCCCCGGCACAAAGTGTTCCGTAACTCCATGACCTCGCCCTATTTGTGGCTGTTGTCTTCACTGGGGGTGGTGCCGGCTGTGCTGTTCTGGAACAACACACTGGCACTGCAACTGTGGGCTTTGCTGTTTGTGTTCGGTTACGTCTGGTTATATCGCTGCATCGCGCGCTTCCGGGCACCGCGCTGGCTGGTGGTGCGCAAGGCTCACCGCGGGGCGCGCCGGCACAAGCGGGACCATTAAGGTGATGGCATTGCCGCATCAAATGAGCGATGTAAAAAAAGGAGGGGTTAAACCCCTCCTTTTTTACATCAGCACCACATCAAACTGTTCCTGCGTATATGCCGTTTCTACCTGCAAATAGATGGGTTTGGCAATGAAATCCACCAATTGTGCAAGGCTGGCGGATTCTTCATCCAGGAACATGTCGATGACATTCTGTGAGGCCAGGATGCGGTATTCACGGGCTTTGAACTGGCGTTCTTCACGCAGGATTTCCCGCAGGATTTCGTAGCAGACGGTGGCCGCGGTGCGGATCTGGCCGCGACCCTGGCAGGTGGGGCAGGGTTCGCA
>JASLES010000518.1 GCA_030151005.1 Silvimonas sp. | reverse complement strand
AAAACATTCAGTCGTAGCGACAACATACACGCACTACCGAGACAATTTTGCGGCGGGACAAACCAGATTTGCGCGGTGGCCCCCGACCATCGATTCGCCGGTTCTGGCGGGTACCAGCCATTTTTCAGCATGCGGTTTGCGGCAGGGATGTTCTTGATGATATCCACCGGAAAGTGAATATCCGCCAGTTGTTCGGCCAAAATCTGCTGGCGCTTGCCGGCAAAAGCCGGCTTGAGCGATACCACCGCGAATAGCGGTGTGTCCTCCACCTGCAGGAACGATTTTTGTTGCAATTGGGCGACTTGCGGTGCGTAGGCTGCGCGGAGTTGTGCTGGGCAGCGAAAATCCGGTAGCGCCCCATACAGAGCCCTGGTTTTCACTGAATAGCCTTGCGCCTGGGCCAGGCACGGCCACATATGTGCTGCCCACAAACCGTTGAAATAAGAAATTACCACGCGATCAACATCACCGTGCAGCAGGGCATCTTCGATGATGGAAACATCACCATCCCCGAACTGTCCGGTATCGAATTGCCTCAGTCGCTCCGGCCAGTAGGGTCGCGCGATGTCAATCTGCTTGTCTCCCCCGATGTTGTACGCCATGGTACCCAGCCGCGGGCTTAAGTAATTGGCCATCACATCGTTATTCAGTGGCAGGAACACCAGACGCTCGCCAGGTCTGACCTGCTGTGCCAGCGACGCACCCAATTGCTGATCAATCCCGGCCAACCCCAGTCTGAAGTGATGGTAGTCGCGCCAGGATTCAACCAGGTTTGGTGCACTCAGCACGATGAGGAGTACATAAGCCGCCAGCCAGCGCCACCGGTTTTGCCAACTGCTGCGGCTAGCCTGAATCAAAACAATTACCCACAGCCCCAGCAGGAATAAAGCCTCCCAGCGGTAGGCCGATCGCATATTGCGAAATCCGGGGACGTGTGAGGCCAGATAGGCGTTCCCCGTCGGCATCAAACCATACTGGCGCGGCATGATTTGTTCGGTAAATCCGGCCGGTTTGATTGCGTTGATTTTCAGGGTTGGCCCTAAGGCCATATAGAGCCCGAATAGCGCCAGTGCCAGAAACACCCAGACACGACGATCCTGTTTGCGTGCGGCGACAAATGCCGCCACTGCACAAACGAACAGTGGCAAGCCATAGGTCGTAGTCCAGACCGAGGCATCGCCAAAATAGCGTTCGCCGCTGCGTGGCAGACTTAAACCTGCTGCATCCCAAAACCAGAGATCACCGGTTGACGAGCGCAGCAGAAAAGTCAGATCCAGACCAAACCCGCGAAAAAAGTCGAGCGACTCGTATTGAAACGCGGTCCGGCCCATATACGCCGTATACAGCTTGTAGGCGAAGGCAAAACCCACGGCCCAGACGACCACTGCCAGCACCCGCGGCCGTTGCGCCAGTAGCCAGCCCGGGCGCAGCGTGGCCAGCAACAGCAGCGCCGAACCGACAGCGAACATCATGAAGGTGTAGCCATCCATAAACAGCGCAATACTGCACAGCAGGATGAACTCTGCGCTGTGATAGACGATCTGGTTGCGGCTGCCAGTGCGGTCCACCAAGGCGAGGAAGCTGGAGAAATACAGCGGCAGCAATGCCATGCCCAGTGCCAGCGACGAATAGGATTGGTGCACCCAGACCATGGGCAAGGTCAACCAGGTCGCGGCGGCGGCAGCGGCGACGACGGTATCGCGCAACCCCAGTTGCCGGGCAAGGCGGACGGCCCCCAGAAGTGCCAGCGCCAGCCACAGCGCAATGGTCAGCGCGTACGCGTTGGCGGAGGTCATCCCCAGATGCAACAACACTGCGGCGACTTCGGCCAGTGGCAGGCCCGTGGCCAGCGCAACCGGCTGGGGATAGCCGAAAGAAAAGGAATGGATCGCCAGCCAGCCCTGGTTCGCAAATGCCTGGGCATAACCCATCATTGACGCGGCCTGTCCCAGTGTCGGAATCCCCAGCCAGGGCACGGCACCGTTAACCACCAATGTCCAGGCCAGCGCGAGTATCAGCGCTAGCAAGGTCGGCAGGGACATCCGGGGGGCGGGGTTTGGCATCATTTGTTTTTTCTGATTGGTTATTCTGCAATTGACTGATATTGCGCCAGGCGGCTTTGCCATACCCAGCCGATCAAAAATGCCACGGCGTCTGCCAGCGTAGTCGCCAGCCGCGTGGTCACGCCCAGCGCGATCGCCACGTTTTCACCAACAACGGGCGTAAACAACAAGATCAGCATCGACTCGCGCACACCCAGGCCCGCTGGCGCGCCGGGCAGGAGATAGCCAGCCAGCCAGGCCAGCGCAAAAAAGCCGCTGACCTGCAAAAAAGGACCTGCTGCCACACGGAACAAATACCAGGACTGCAGCTGCAACAATGCGCCCATCGCCATGAAGCAAGCGACATACAACAACGACACCACAACCGCCGTCGGCCAGGCTGGCGCCTTGATCTTGCCGCTGACCCCAAACCGCAGTGCCATGCGTGGAAAAAAACGCTGCAACAGGTAAATGCCGGTCCGGGGAGCAGCAAACAACAGGCCAATGCCCAGCACGGCACCACCGCCCTGCAGCCATGACGGCAGTACAGGTAAGCGATCCACAACAAAACGCAACGCCAGTGCGGCCACAGCAAGCGCACTGCCGATGCTCCACAACACTTCGGTCAACATGGTGGTCAAGGTGAGCGGCACTGCGATACCCAGCTTTTGCGCCAACACAATCCGCCCAAGAAACTGTCCGACATTACCCGGTAGATACTTGCCAAACTGCGCCAGCAGATAAATGCTTTGCAGCCGGTACCAGGCCGTCTTGACGAACTGGTCCCGCAGCAATACTTGCCAGATCAACGCAGAAATCCAGATGGCCAGCACGCCAAGCAAGGTCGAGAGCATCGCCACGATCAGGGTGGTGTCTGTCCAGGGCACGTTTGGCAACTGATGCAGGTTGGTGGCGAAACGCTGGATAAAAAACCCGCTTGCAACCAGCGTGACG
>JASLES010000514.1 GCA_030151005.1 Silvimonas sp. | reverse complement strand
GATGGCGGCATCCAGTTGGGCTAGCTGCCGCCATCACACCGCAAGACATGAACATGCCTGGCTGGCGGCTTCACCCGCTCACCGGGAATCTGGCCGGTCATTGGGCTGTTTCTGTCTCCGGTAGCTGGCGAATGACCTTTTGCTTTGACGGCAACAATGCCGAACTTGTTGATTATCAGGACTATCACTGATGTCCCAGAGAATGCACAACCCACCCCACCCCGGAGAAACCCTGCGCGAGGACATTCTGCCCGCCCTGGGACTTACCGTAACTCAGGCTGCCAGTGAACTTGGCGTAACCCGCGCGGCACTCTCACGCATTTTGCATGGCAGCGCAGGCATTTCCACAGAAATGGCGCTGCGACTGGAAAGCTGGCTCAACGGCCCAGACGCAGGCCCAAGCGCTGAAAGCTGGTTGCGGGCACAGATGAGTTACGATCTATGGCAAACCGCAGAGCGCGGGCGCCCCGTCGTGACACGAGTACATAGCCTCAATAGCTGACTCTCCAAAAAAAAGCCCGCATACAGCGGGCTTTTTTATCAACACTCAAACCACCTCAATCCAGCATCAACCCATCCAGCGGCACCCCAAGATGCGCCGCCAGCGCTTCCACCACAAAACCGTGGTCATCGCGCTGCGCCAGGCCAGAGACAATCACGCTCCCCACGCAGCCCACACCCTTGATCAATAGCGGAAACGCCCCGCCATTGGTGGCGTAGTCCGCCAGCGGCACGCCAATTTTTTCCGTCAGAGTCATGCCGCTTTGGCGATTGCCCTGGCCCACAAAGTAAGTGCTGTGGTGATATAGCTCGACCACATTGCGCTTGCGGCGCACCCAGTCGTCGTTCACGGGCGTGGTGCCAGGCATGGAGGCGTAAAACAGCCGTTGACCATTCAGCGTAATTTCAATGGTAACCGGCGCTTTGCGGGCGACCGCCATATCGCGCAGGCGGCAACCCAGCTTCCAGGCTTCATCACAATCAAAACGGTCAAACTGCAGCAATTGCTCTTGCCGGGTAATCGTCGCCAGGTCTTTGGCAAAATCGGTCATGTCTCGCTCACTCCCCTGATGTTGGGCTTATACGGTAAATGGCATTTCACGTTGCAAGCTGGCGCTGGTCTGGGCCAGTTCGATCACCGACATCACGGCCAGTGCTTCTTCGCCAGAAACCGGATTGATATCACCATTGGCAACGGCCGCATGCACCGCGTTGTAATACGCGCGGTAGTCACCCACTTTGGTGGCGACCATCTCGCTTTCTTCTACGTCATTGACGCTGGTGATCAACGCGCCATCCAGCGGGTCTTTACCCCAATCTGCATCACCCGGCTTGCCACCGGCCTTAAGTTGCGCTTCCTGCGTATCCAGCCCTTGCTTGATAAAACTGCGCTTGTCGCCGTGGATCACAAAGCGCGGGCCGCCTGCGACCAGGGTACTGCCGTGCAGGATTACCCGCAAACCCTCATACCGCAGGATGACATGAAAATAATCTGTCGCCACTGCCTCGTCACGCATGATGGCCAGATCGGCATACACCGCTTCCGGGCGCCCGAAAAGCTGCAGAGCCTGATCGACCAGATGTGGCCCGAGGTCGTACCACAAGCCATTGCCCAGCCCTGCCGCCTCGCGCCAGCGCTGACGCACTACCGGGCGGAACCGGTCAAAGTGCGATTCAAAATGCACCACCCGGCCCAGATCATCATCGGCCAGCAGTTTTTTGACGGTCAGAAAATCCGCATCCCAACGGCGGTTCTGAAACACCGACAACACTTTGCCGACTTCTTTGGCCTGCGCAATCAGGCTACGCGCCTCAGCCAGCGTGGTAGTGAAGGGTTTGTCAACCACCACATGCTTGCCGGCAGCCAGGGCGGCTTGCGCCAGCGGAAAATGCTGGTCATTGGGCGCGGCAATCACCACCAGATCAATCTGCGGATCTGCCAGCGCTTCGCTGGCGTGTGCCACCACGTTCATCTCGGGGTAATCCGCATGGACTTTACCCGCATCGCTAGAGACCACCGTGGTCAGATGCAGGCCAGGCGCGGCCACAATCAGCGGGGCGTGGAAGGTTTTGCCGGCGTAGCCGTAGCCCACCAGTGCAACTTTGAGTCGATTCATGCGGTTTTCTCCGTATTTGTAGAAACATGCCCTGCCCCAATCACTTGCAAACCCGCTGGCGCATTGGCCCAGCCGGGCGCTCGGTCGGTAAACCAGTACGTAAAGTGCTGAGTGGGGCAAACAAAGAAGGGTTCGCTGCGGCCGGTTTTGCTGTGATCGGCCACGAGGATGGTTTGTGCGCTGGCGGCCAGCATGGCGCGTTTGACCTCGGCATCTGCCGCGTCGCTGGCGGTCAGGCCAAGTTTTTCATGTACAGCGCAGGCGCCCATGACGGCCCAGTCCGCTCGCAAAGATTGAATCTGGGCGATGGTTTGCGCGCCGGCAAACAGGCGTTGCCGGGCATCCCACAGGCCGCCTGCCAGAACCAGCCGGATTTGCGGGCGCTGACTGAGCGCATTGGCGATGTCCAGCGCGTGCGTGATCACGGTGAGCGGCACATCTGGCAGCGCTTGCGCCACCGCCAGCACACTCTGGCCCGCATCCAGCATCAGCGTCTGGCCAGCCTCGATGTGGGTTACAGCCGCTTGCGCCAATTGCTGTTTGATCTGCGGCAATACCTGGGCGCGCTGCGCGCGGGCCATGCGCGGCACTTCCAGCGAAACCGCGCCCCCGTGGGTTTTTTGCAGAAAGCCCAGTTCGTCGAGCGCGCGCAAATCCCGGCGCACGGTATCGTCTGACACCTGCAAGCGCTGGGCGAGTTCCAGCACGGTAACGCGCCCTTGCTCGGCCAGATAATCCAGAATGGTTTGATGGCGTTCTTCAGTAAACATGCGGACATTCTAGTGCACGGTTGCTGAATTTTGCAAATTATTGCGGTTTTATGCGCGTTTTCGAGAAAACCGCAAAATCAGCACTGGCGACACCACAGCAGCTGTATGACTCCGTCCAGATCGCCAAACAACACCGCATTTTGGTCAAAACGCTGACCCCAGGCACTTGCAGTAGTCTCGTTCACATCCAATACCAGCGCGGATGGTTCGGCGGGCCATTGCCCGTCATCCCCTGCGCCATAGCCTTCAAAGAAAATGAATTGCGCCGCTTTCAGGGCATCGAGCAAGTTTTGATGGCGTGCCAGATTTTCATGCTGGCAAAGCACGGCTTGTGATCCGGGATTACAGGCAGAGATAAACATCCAGCCTTGCACGCGGTGTTGGCGCAACAAGGTACTGAGTTCAGATGAGGTCTGGCCCACCCGCAATGTCAAACCCAGGGCAGGAATGACATAGCGGGTAGCCACATAGGCGGCGTTGAGCGCCGCCAGGCAGGAACCGGAATCAGGCATGGCCGCAACTCCGTTTTGCAGCACAATTACTTGGTGTGGGCGCGGATCAATTGCAGCATCTGACCAAACACACGCGGCGTACCGCAGATGACGTCGCCGCTTTGCAGGTAGTTTTCGCCACCTTCAATGTCAGTGATCAGACCGCCCGCTTCTTGCACCAGCAAAGAACCGGCAGCGATATCCACCGTTTTCAGGCCAAACTCAAAGAAGCCGTCAAACTGGCCGCAAGCCACGTAGGCCAGATCCAGTGCCGCAGCACCCGGGCGACGCACGCCGGCAGCCTTCTGGGCCATTTCGCGGAAGATATTGAGGTAGGTGTCCAGATGCTTGAAATCGGTATACGGAAAGCCCGTGCCGACCAGCGCGTCAGACAGTTCACGCACTTTGGAAACGCGGATACGGCGGTCATTCAAGAACGCGCCGACGCCACGTGTGGCGGTAAAGAGGTCATTGCGGTTGGGGTCGTACACCACGGCCTGGGTGACCACGCCTTTATGCGCCAGGGCAATCGACACCGCGTATTGCGGGAAGCCATGCAAGAAGTTGGTGGTGCCATCAAGCGGATCAATAATCCATTCGTACTCGGAATTGCCGGACTGGCCGGACTCCTCTGCTAGAATGGCGTGCTTGGGGTAGGCTTCCAGAATGGTTTCGATGATGGCGCGTTCTGCGGCGCGATCCACTTCGGACACAAAATCGTTGTGGCCTTTCTTTTCTGGCGTGATCAGATCGAGATTATTGGATGCGCGCTGGATGACGGAAGCGGCACGGCGGGCGGCACGAACGGCCGTATTGAGCATCGGATGCATGAACTTACCCCTGGCAGATTGAAACAGGCTGATTGACAGCGCAACCAGCAATGCCATTTCACAATGGCAATGCGGCCAGCGGCCATGCATGACGATGTAGATTGTCACTGATCCGGGCAGCGCAGAATGCGTTGCGAATCAGCCTGTAAAGATCGAAAACAAATATAACCGCTATTGTACTGAATTTCCGGCCCTTTTGTCAGCGCCGGCCAAAAAAACTCCTGGTATCGCCTTCAATGACTGACTCACCTGATCTTCCTGCTGCCGGCCTTCTTGCCAACCAGACCCTCGCTGCGTTTCGCGTTGTGCTGTGCAATACCTCGCACCCGGGCAACATTGGTTCTACTGCCCGCGCCATGAAAACCATGGGTTTGACTCACCTTTATCTGGTCAACCCGAAAGAATTTCCGTCTGATGTTGCGCGCTCGCTGGCCAGCAGTGCAGACGATGTGCTGGATAACGCAGTCGTCGTTGGCTCGCTGGAAGAAGCGCTTGTCGGCACCACGTTACAAGTTGCCATGACCGCGCGCCGTCGCGAACTGGTGCAACCATTGCACACCCCGCGTCAATTGGTGCCGGAACTCCTGGCCGAGGCCGCGACGGGCGGCAGCATTGCGCTCGTGTTTGGTAACGAAACCAATGGCATGACGATTGATGAAGTGCGATTGTGCAATCGCCTCGTCACCATTCCCACCAACCCGGTGTATTCCAGCTTGAATCTGGCTCAAGCGGTCCAGGTGTTGTGCTATGAACTGCGCGCGGCACTGCTCGATGATGTGAGTCATCTGGAGGAAAAGCGCACGCTGCCCAGTCATGAATACATGGAGCTCTTTTACGAGCACCTGGAACGCACGCTGATCACCATTGGTTTCTTGCGCACCAAGAAACCCAAACGACTCATGCCCCGGGTACGCCGGATTGTGCAGCGCGCCCAACTGGATCAGGAAGAAGTTGACATGTTGCGCGGCGTATTGCGAGCAGCGGTGGAATTTGAACGCGTGGAGCCACCATCCAAAGAACCCACAGAGCCACCACAATCTGAATAACAATGGATTAATAAAAAAGGCCGCAATCGCGGCCTTTTTTATTGTCGGTATTAATCACCTATCGATTCATACCAAATCAATGTTTATTCCAGCGCTGCGTTGATTGCATGATCAACAGCATGATGCGCTTCTTGAATATGGTGCAAAACCCGTGCTTGCAATTCAATTGCGGCCGGATCGCTTTCTTCATGCGAGACATCTTGTTCGGCGCGATTCAGCAATTCAAGTGCCTTGTGAAAGCGATCGGTATGTTTCAGGCCGGCGTCAACCGGCATATGGTCGTGAATATCTTTGCCATCATCAATGGCGGCATGCTTCATTTCGCCAATGGCGGCGTCAATTTCCTGCAATGCCTTCACTTCGTCTTTCTGGACCTGATTGCTGTCAATGCGATCCAGATAGCCACGTGCGTCGCGCAGATCGCTCAGCGCGTGCAGGTAATAAGGGTGCGGGCCGGGGGTGTCGGCGTGCGCGGCCAGCGGTGCAAATATGGCGCCGGCAGCCAGAAGAGTAGCAACAACTCGCATCATTTTGTTCATGATCAGGACTCCTGATTGATTGTTTGTAGACCGTAATTGCGGATAGCCATTGCGGTATTTTTATTGTGCGGTTGTTGTTTTTTGCGAAATCTACTCAGCACACCCAACCGTGTCAATCGCCCACAACCTTTCGATACAATTGGAGAAACGCCAATAAAAAATGGCCGACAAGCGGCCGAATTTAATTGTTGGAAGTGAAATTAATCACAAATTGCGTAGCCAATTGTTATTTCAGGTAACGTTCTCCGCCATAACCTGAAACGGCCATCAAGAAACGAACAATGCCGTAACTGATCCAGGGCTTGATACGCCGAGCGCGCAAATGCAAGGGCAACACCACGGGTCGAGCAGATGTCTCGATAGTTTTGCGAATATCTGCAGCCAGCGTGCCGGCAAACTCGGTATCCCGCACAAAAACATTGCCCTCACGCGCCAGTAAAAGGCTGAATGGGTCAATGTTGGATGAACCCACTGTGGCCCACAGCCCATCTATTACCGCCACCTTGGCGTGCATATAACCACTGACATACTCGTGGATCTCGATGCCTGCCTCGATAAACTGGCGGAAAAACGCCCGGCTGGCGTACTGCAACAGGGCGTGATCCAGAGTCCCCTGAAGCAGAAGTACCACTTTCACGCCCCGCTCTGCCGCATCGATCAAGGCGTGCCGAAAGCGATAGCCCGGTAAAAAATAGGCGCAGGCCACCAGGATTTCATGCTGCGCCGTGGCGACGGCCTCCAGGTATTCGCGTTCAATAGTGTGGCGATTGCGCAAGTTATCGCGGATATCGAACCGCGCCAATGCCCCGCCTGCTTCTTCATAAGGCGGCTTGTCGCGGTGGGTTCTGGCCCAGTCTGTTTCTACCTGCACCCAGGCAGTGTGCCGCCACAGCCGGTCGGCGGCCTCGTGCATGGGGGTCACCACCAGGCCGCGCACTTCCACCATATAGTCGTAGCGTGGTTCCGGACCAGGCTGGCCGGTGTAATCAGACAGAATGTTGATACCGCCGGCATACGCCAGCACGCCATCGACCACCACCAGCTTGCGGTGCAAACGGCGCAAACGCTGCCGGTTAAACGAGAGTGCCTTGACCTCTGGCCGGAAAAACAGCAACCAGACGCCAGCTGCGGCCAGCCGTTCTTTCCAGGCATCCGGAAACTTGCGTGCGCCAAAACCGTCCAGCTGCATTTTGACTTCTACGCCACGCTGCGCCGCTTTCATCAGCGCCTCGCACACGGCCTCGCCAATGACATCAAGCTCAAACAGATAGCTTTCCAGGAAGATTTCACGCTCAGCCCGCGCAATGGCGCCTAACAATTCCGGGAAATATTCAGCGCCATTTTTAAGCAGTTTGAGGCGGTTACCCGGCAGGTAGCCGTCCATGCTCAACCTCGCCGTAGCACGGTATATAGCGGCGCGTGATCCGACAAATGCGACCACGGCTGACCACCCAGCACGTCAGCCACTTCAATCCCGAAACCGCGCACATAAATACGGTCCAGCGAGAGCACTGGCATGCGCACCGGAAAACTGCGCGCCGGCGAGCCATGCATGGTTTCAAAGGCCTCAATCACATGCAGTTCAGAGCCCAGAATACGCGTGGCCTCACGGCGCCAGTCGTTGAAATCGCCGGCAATCACCAGCGGCGCATTTTTGGGGACTTCATTCTGGATTTGCTCCACCATTGCCGCCAATTGACGGCGGCGGTCCCGAGCCAGCAAATTCAAATGCACGCAGAACGCATGCAGCGGCACGTTCCAGCTGGGAATCTCCAGCACACAATGCAACAGACCACGCTTTTCAAAGCGATTAAGCGTGATGTCGTGATTACCCCAGCGCGTGATCGGAAAGCGCGACAACACGGCGTTACCGTGATGACCCAAACGGTGGATGGCGTTGCGGCCATAGGCAAAAGACAGGTCATTCCCTGCCAGATATTCATGCTGCGGTGTGGTCGGCCAGTAATTGAACTGGCGCGCGCGCGTACTGTGCTCACCCTGCACTTCCTGCAAAAACACCACGTCTGGCGCCAGATTGTGCAAGGCGTGACGCACGTCATGCACCACCAGCCGCCGGTTTAGCGGCGACAGGCCTTTATGGATGTTGTAGGAAGCAACCTTGATTCGTCTTTCCATGTCCGGATCAGCGCTTTATGTCGTTATATCGATCAGGGCCAGGGCGTTCTGCCACACCTGGCGTCACATCATCCTAGCACCCGGCTACAAGCGTGTTTAGCGGGACTTCTCTGACAGCGTCAGGTTTGACAGGGTGAGCGATGAAGGTTCTGCAGCGTGACTAAATGACAGAAAAAACGAGGTTACAAACGGCAGTACACATACTTCAGCCAACGCTTGGGTGGCGCTCGGCCAGCGTTCTAATGGCTTCTGCGTTGGATGGCGAGAACACCATCTCTGCGGCAATTTGCCAGTCTACCCAGCGGTAACGCGTATGTTCATCGGCGGCCAGGGTGATATCCAGCTCAAACGGCACCTGCAGGCTAAACACATGTTCCGTATTGATGGTGACGCCCGGCGCGTAGCGATGGCGCCAGACCGGGTAGATCTCGTAATCAGAGCTATAGTGCCAGTCGGCCAGGGCGTAGCGGTTGGTATCCAGACCGGTTTCTTCAAACACCTCCCGGTGGGCGGTGTCAGGCAGCAGCTCTTCGCCTTCACGGCTACCAGTCACAGACTGCCAGCCATCCGCATAGCCCTTACGCTCCAGCAGCAGTATTTTCAGATCGGGCGTGTGGATAACGACGAGGACAGAGATCGGTTGTTTGTAAGCCATCGGCGCATTATACAATGCGCATCTATTGCTTCATGGTCGTCTTGTTTATATGGAACACTCTCCGCTGCCCGATCGGGCCTCTTTTCCGTTGCTGGCCGCCAATCCGGAGCTGGTCTGGCTGGATAACGCCGCCACCACGCAAAAGCCACGGGTGGTGCTGGATGCAGAGCGGCGCTTTTATGAAGAGAGCAACGCCAATGTCCACCGCGGCGGTCATCGGCTAGGTTATGCGGCGACCGAGGCCTATGAAGCAGCGCGCCAGACCGTGGCGCGCTTTATCAACGCCAGCGCGCAAGAAATTGTGTTTACGCGGGGCGCAACGGAAGCAATCAATCTCGTCGCCTACAGTTGGGGTGGCAGCCAGCTGAAAGCGGGTGATGAGATTCTGCTTTCCACGCTGGAGCACCATGCCAATATCGTGCCGTGGCAACTTGTGGCACAGCGCACGGGCGCGGTGATCAAACCGATTCCCTTGCAAGAAGACGGCCAGATTGACATGACGGCGTTCGCCAGCCTGCTCGGGCCCCGCACCCGCATGGTGGCCATCAGTCAGATGTCCAACGCACTCGGGGTGTGTCCGCCGCTGGAGCAAATCATTACCGCTGCCAAGGCTGTCGGCGCATGCGTCCTGGTCGATGGTGCTCAGGGTATTGCGCACCAGACAGTAGATGTCGCGGCATTGGGCGCGGACTTTTACGTGTTTTCTGGCCACAAGGTGTTCGGACCCACCGGCATTGGCGTGTTGTGGGGCCGTGCAGAAATGCTGGAACACATGCCACCGTGGCAAGGCGGCGGCGAGATGATCGAGCGCGTGTCGTTTGACGGCACCACCTTCGCCCCGGCGCCACGCCGTTTTGAGGCCGGCACCCCGGCATTTGCCCAGACCGTAGCGCTGGCCGCCGCGCTGGACTGGCTGGCCGCACAAGATCGCCAAGCCATCGCCCAGCATGAAACCGCGCTGTATCAGCAACTGGCGGACGGCATTACCTGGCTGGATGGCGTACGCATTGTCGGCACCGCGCCAGGCAAAGGGCCGATCGCCTCTTTGGTATTTGGCCGCGCGCACCCCTATGACGTGGCGCAATTTCTGGATGAGCGCGACATTGCTGTACGCGTGGGCAATCACTGCGCCGGGCCGTTGATGCAATCACTGGGCCTTAGTCAGGGTACGCTGCGCGTTTCGCTGGCCTTGTACAACACCAGTAGCGATATCGACCGTCTGCTTAATGCACTGCAGGACACGCTGGAGTTACTTCAATGAGCGCCTGGCCCGCACTGCCAGAAACCCTGGCGCTGCCCGCGCTAGTCGGGCGATTGGACGCTGCCCACGGCTGGGAAGCCAAAAACCGCTTATTGGTTCAGTTGGCGCGTGAACTGCCAGAAATGCCGGAAGAATTGAAAACTGACGAGCACCGCGTCGCCGGCTGCGAGGCACAAGTGTGGCTGCTGACTCAGTGGCAAGATGAACGCCTGCAACTTTGGGCGGACAGTGACTCGCGCATCGTCCAAGGCTTGCTGGCTCTGGTTTGCGCGGCCTACACCGGGCGTACGGCCGCAGAGGTCGCACAGTTTGATTTTGGTGAACTGTTGCAAGCGCTTGGCTTGCAAAGTTTCTTGTCCAGTTCCCGCGCCAGCGGGCTGGCGGCCATGGTGCGGGTTATCCGGAGCGCGTGAGGGAGCTACGCCGTTTTGCGGGCACGTAACAGCAAAAACGGCGGCCTTCGGGTTTCATGGATGAGCTCCGGTCTGGCCTCAAGCGCGACGGGCGTCGGCACCGGTTCCAACAATCGCTCTAGCACAAAACCATTATCCAGCAAGCCATTCACCCAGGTTTGCAGCGTGCGGTGGTACTTGATCACGCCCTCCACAAACCAGCGCGTGTCCCGCCGGCCTTCTGCCTGATAGTGATCCAGCGGCCAGTATCGCTTCTCACCGGTCTCATCTGTCACCCAACCCACCGGATGAGCCGTACAGACCGGGTGCTCCACCGAGAACACGAAATACCCACCTGGCTTAAGGGTGCGCCATACTGCCCGTACCGCAGCCGGGTAATCGGCCACGTAATGCAGCGCCAGAGACGACACCACCAGATCGAACTCGCCCGCACCAGCCTGAAAAGTTTCGATCTGGCCCAGTTGGTAGCGAATGGCCGGATCACCCGTCAGCCGACGCGCTTCTGCCAGCATGTTCTGCGAGATATCCAGCCCCACCGCCGCTGCCGCACCCTGGGTGCGCACATAGCGGGCAAAGTCACCGAAGCCGCAGCCCAAATCCAGCACGTTCAACCCCGCCAGCGGGGGCAACAAACCATGCAAAGCGGGAATTTCCAGGGCGCCATTCAGACCGGTATCGTTCTGACGCAGCGCTTTGTAGCCAGCAAAAAAAGACGGGTTGTCGTAGATGTTCTGCGGCATGGTGATTCCAGGGTTCAATGCAGGCGCACTGGCGTCATGATCAGCAGATCGCCATTGCGGTCTTCCGTGATCCAGATGGCACCTTCTTTGTCGATCTTGATATCCGTGGGTGCGCCCATGGGGTGCTTGCCCGGCATGTCGCCCCAGTCACTGATCAGTTCTTGCGGCTCTCCCTGCGGCACGCCATCTGCGCTAAAGCGAATTGCAACGAGGCGGTGGCCGTTGTTGCGGTAGCCATGCCAGCCCATGATCAGGCTGCCACGCCAGGCAGCAAGGCCACCTGGCGCATCGTAAAACGCCATACCCAACGGTGCGGCATGGCCAGGCAAGAGCATGACCGGCTTGGCGAACAGCCCGCAATCGGCGTCGGGGAACTCTGGCGCGGCCATATTGTTGTCGTAGCAGTACGGCCAGCCGTAGTTGCTGCCTTCATGGATCAGGTTAAGTTCTTCATGCGGCAGGTTTTCATCACTTTTCAGGCCAGGCAATTTGCGGTTGATATAGTCACGGCTATTTTCTGCCTGCCACAACGCCCCGGTACCGGGGTGGATTGCCAGCGCCATGGAATTGCGCAGGCCTGCAGCGTATTGCTTGCCCTGCCATTGGCCATTTTGTTGGGTGTAATGCCAGATCGAGGCACGCTGCGGGTCGGTCTGCATGTCCTTGCATTGCTGCAACGGGGGCTGACTGGTATCGATCCGCCCTTCGCAGTTGTCTGTGGCCGAACCAAAGTTGACAAACAAAGAGCCATCTTTGGCAAAGACAAAGACCTTGATTGGATGGCGACCATCGTCTGGCAGCTTATCAATCACCGTGATCAATTTGGGCTGTGCATCAGCAGGGTTGAAACGGCTGATGCGACCGGCCTCCCCCAGATAAACCTGGCCGTCCGGCCCCAATTGCAAACCGTGCGGGCGATCCAGCCCGTTAAGGAGCGTCACGCTGTCAAAACCACCCTGGCGGCGTACCAACCGCAGCAGGCGCCCCTTGTTTTTGCCCCAGCCGCCCATATCGGTGAGCAGCGCAGAGCCATCAGCCAGCGGCAGCACACCGCGCGGCATACCCAGACCGGTTGCGGCCAACCCGACGCAAAAACCGGGCGCAGTTTTCAGGGTAACGCGTGGCAGCCCTTCACAGGTGCCGCTGATCGCGTACGGCGTACCCTGGCTAGTTGCCGCATGGGCCGATGGCG
>JASLES010000512.1 GCA_030151005.1 Silvimonas sp. | reverse complement strand
TTTCGCCACGGCTTGGTGCGCTATCGGGCTGCTGCTCTGATTGCCCTCGCCGCCATGCCGATGACCTTTGTCGGCCGCTGGCTGGCCCTGCAGATTTCCGCTACGTTGCTGGCTGGTGTGTTCGGTGCGGTGATGTTGCTGGTTGCATGGCGCGCCTGGCAAAGCGCCGCCGCTAAGGCCGAACACCCGCAACGAGCCGCAAGATGCCGGGTCGATCCGGTTTCCGGCCGGCTGATCTGGACACCCCTGACCGTATTGCTGATGTGCGTGGTGGGCATGCTGACCGGTTTGCTGACGGGCTTGCTGGGGGTGGGCGGCGGCTTTGTCATTGTGCCGGCATTGCGCCGGCTTACCAATCTGGCCATGCAATCCATCGTGGCGACATCGCTGCTCGTCATTGCCTTGACCGGGATTTCTGGTGTGGTCTCCACGCTGGTCCATGGCGGGCAACTCCCGGCAATGGTTTTGTGGCCTTTTATGGGGGCGCTCATTGCGGGAATGGCCCTCGGACGCACACTGACCGGGCATCTGTCTGGTGCAACAATCCAGCGCAGTTTTGCGCTGTTGCTTTTGCTGATTGCCGGCAGCATGTTGTGGCGCGCTGCCGGCCTCTGAGTCGTGTAACTAACGCGCGGTCGAGCTCAGTTCAATTCCTGATCCAGATAAAACTTCACGCCTTTGCCGGTTAACTCTGGTGCGACATTGCCTTTGGCATCAAGCTGGTACATCCACACGCCGGGCAACACCTCAGCAACGGCCTTGCCAGTCCCTTTGGTCGCATCGACTGCATACTGGCTCAAGGTATAACCCCTGGCCAGAAAGCTCTCCAGCCCGTCCTGGGTTTCAAAAACGAACACCACGCTATAAGTCTTGATGCCCGTGCCCCAGCCAGAAGGCGTGTTGAACATGCGCATATAGGTTTTCTTGTCGGTACCCGTGGTTTTCACCATGCCGGTACCAAAACCGCCGGGCAGCAAAATACCCATGCCGCCGTTGGTGAACGCGCCAAAACCCACACTCTGGTCAATCTTCGCTTTCAGTTTCGGGTCGGTTTTTTCCAGCTTGTCCACCAGATCGCGCGTGTTCATATCCACGGTATGGCGTTTTTCGGCAATATTGGACCCGTTGACCGCGTGGGCCGGGCTGCATAAACACACGGCCACCAGTGCCGGGGCAAGCCAGCGCAACGCCGGCCAGACGAATCTTTTCATGTTCTGCTCCTGGCCACTTTGGGCCATCCGGAAAACATAAACAAACCGGCCTGCCTGCGCAGACCGGTTCATGTTTCAAACCACCCTGTTTACTTGGCTGGCGTGACAGAAATCGCCAGGGCATCTGTCACCACGGCCACGATCTGATCGCCCTTCTTCACGTCTTTCATGACTTGCGGGTCTTCCACCTTGACGTCTACAACGTGATCCTTCGGACCTTTGACGCGAATGGTGCTGTGCTTTTTATCCACGCTGATCACATTGGCCACAATGGTCTGGCGGCGAATGGCTGCGCCACCTGGTTGCTCACCCGCGGCGGCAGAGGTCGAAGCAGAGCTCTCGACATCCGCGCGAATACCATCGCCCCCTTTCTTGAGTGCCAGCGCGATGGAGCGGCGATATTCCGCATTCACGCGGTCACCCACTTTGAGTTGATCAAAGTTCTTGGCGTCCGGGCCCACGGTCAGATCGAACACATTGCCCCGGTCACCCTTGATGGTGACCATGCGGTTGGCCGCATCAATCGCGGTAATGGTGCCTGACCCGCGCACAATGGCTGCGCCGCCTTTGACATCCTTGATTTGCGGCGCGGACGCTGCAGTGTCGGCGGCCATGGCGGTGTGACCCAGCGTCAGCGTTGCCAAGGCAAAAGCGGTCAGGAGCATACGTTTTTTCATGGAAAATACTCTCCGAAAAACCAGATTGTTATGAGCTTGCGGCGGTGATCGCCCCAGCCGGCGCAGCGGCTGCCAGATACCTGCCGGGGTCGGTACGCTTCATCATAGAAAAGACTGACAAAATCGCGAATGTTACTTTCGGGAGTTTTTCCATAACTTGACCTAATCTCGATAAGCGGGCATCGCGAATCGCTAAAGAGGCAATAACCAGCAATACGGGAGGGTCAGTTGGCGTGCCCGGGTGTCATGGCACCGCATCGTGACCAGTTACAGCCGCGACAGCGACATCATTTTGCTCGGTGCGGGATATCAGTACTGAAGCCGCTGCGCACAAGCAGTTACGCACGCTGGCATGCTGCACCATCACGAACATGGCATATTCATTGACCGTCCTCAGTGAGCCCATCGATGGATTTCCCGGAACTGAAAACCGATCGCCTGATCCTGCGTCCGTTTGTCGCCAGCGACGCGGCCGAGTTATACGCCATTCACAGCGATGTAGAAGCCATGCGCTGGTTTGGCTCCAACCCGGCACAAACGCTAGAAGACGCAGAGAAAATCCTGCAGTTTTTCATGGCTTTACCGCAGCAAGCAGTACCCGGCATGCGCTGGGCCATTGTGCGGCAAGCCGATCTGCAATTGATTGGGTCATGTGGCTTTTTCAAATGGGACCGGGCCTGGCATAACTGCCAGATTGGCTATGAACTGAGCCGCGACGCCTGGCAGCAGGGCTATATGCAAGAAGCCCTGGCCGCCATGCTGACCTGGTTGTTTGCCAATGTGCGATTGAACCGGATTGAAGCGCGGGTGCATCCGCTCAATAGTGCATCGCTCAAACTTCTGGGCAAACTGGGGTTTGTGGTCGAAGGAACACAGCGGGAAGCCGGCTACTGGCACGATCAATATCATTCGCTCGTGCTGTTGAGTCTGCTGGCGGCTGAGTTCGCCACGCCCCGTACTGCGGCGCTGGCCAGCAACGCCTGACGCGCCAACAAAAAAGCCAGTCGCATCGACTGGCTTTTTTGTTGACTGACCCCACCACGCCTCACCACATATACCCAACGCCAAAACCCCAAGTCAGTTGGCTGGCCTTGCCCCGCTCCGTGATGATGGGTGAATCCCCCGCCGAGCCAATCAGATATTGTTCGATAACCGCAGCGCCCACGGCCCAGTGTTGATCCACTTTGTAGATACCCCCTAACCAACCGTACACCTGCTGATTGCCACCATGTGCGGTGAACATGGGTAAACCGGATGCTTGCGCCCCGCCCGCATCCACGCCGTAATAGGTATTCATGAAACTCTGGCTGGCCCAGGCATAGCCCGCCCCGCCACCCAGCAAAAAGCGCTCTGACGTGGGCAGCCAGACAGAGGCAAACAAACCGCCACGTACACCGTTATATACGTTGCCGGCATTGGTTAGCACGTTGGCGTAAAGCCGCATCCGGTACGGGATGTCACCAGAGTGATAATACTCGTAGCCCACAAAGGCGCCGCCTTCCAGCGTGGTGCTGATTTCAGGCAGGCGTTTGAGTACCGGGTCATCCAGATCACTGCGGCCCAGTTTGACTGAAAGCGCAGGCCCCCACCGAAAATGCGACCCCGGCTCGCCCAGATCAATCTGCGCATAGGGACCATACCATTCCAGCAACCAGCCCTGCCCGTGATACTCCACCCCGGGCACCGCCCCGATCATGGTGTCGCTACATCCGCTGCATTGCGTGGTCGAGCCTACGCCCACACCAATCATGTTCGGCATCTGCGGCAAATCAAATGCGCCGGCATGGGCTGCCAGCATCGACAATGCCGCACCCAGACACTGCACCATGCCTTTCCGTTGGCTGCTGCCCCCCATTGCGTATCCATCCCATATTGTTGTCGTCAAAACCTTCATTCAAGACTGCAAACCCCAAAGGTTCAAACCCGGCACCCGTTATCGCATCAAGACAGGTGTGCGGTCATGGTTGATTGGCCCCAAGTTTGGTACGCTTGCGCTTCTTTTTGCTGCCTGTGTCCCTGCCGTGCGTACCGTTCTTTTCTCGCTTGTTGCTGCCTTGTTTGCTTCCCCTGCCATTGCGGCAGATGACCCCGCCAATGCGGTCGAGCCGGTACCAGAGCGCATTGAAGCGTCCGCCCCACCGGCTGAACCGGCATCCGCACCGGCTGCGTCTACCCCGGCTTCGGCACCGGTCAGCGCCTCTAGCCCGCAAGGGGTGACGCCAGCGCCTACGCCCGCTCCGTTGCAACCCAACCAGGCGGTCAGCGGTGACGTGGCAGGCCGCGCGTTGCTCAACACGCTGCTGCCGCCGGGCATCCCGGATCGGGCGGGATGGTCGACGGATATCTTCACTGCATTCAGTACGCTGAAAATCCCCTACACGCCGGCTTACTTTTGCGCCTCCATTGCTGTGATTGCGCAAGAATCCAGTTTCCAGAGCGATCCTGTTGTGCCGGGGCTCGGTGAGATCGTCTGGAAGGAGATCGACAAGCGCATTCACAAATTTGGCATTCCACGCCTTGTGGTGCAGGCGGCCTTTGCCAAATCCTCACCAGACGGCCGCAGCTATAACGAACGCATCGATGCGCTGAAAACCGAACGGCAGATGAACGCGCTGTTTGAAGACATGATTACGGAACTACCCTTCGGCCCCAAACTGTTTGCCGACGACAATCCCATCCGCACTGGCGGGCCCATGCAGGTTGGTGTGGAATTTGCCAAGGGCCATGTGCAGGTCTCGCCGTATCCCTACAAGATTCAGCGCAGCCTCAGAGACGAAGTGTTTACCCGGCGCGGGAGCGTTTACTTTGGGACTGCGCACTTACTGCAATACCCGACCAGCTATCCGGATATGATCTATCGCTTTGCCGATTACAACGCCGGCCGCTACGCCAGCCGTAGCGCGGCCATGCAGGTGGCTCTGGCTAAAATCAGCGGGCAAAAACTGGTGCCGGACGGATATCTGGTGAGTTACAACGGTGCGGCTCCCACCAATACCGTGACGGATAGCCAGCGCATTTTGTTTTCACTCGCAGGCAAACTGGGGCTGACGCGCCAGCAAATGCTGGCCGATATCAAACAAGAGCGTTACGCGGCCTTTGAGAAAACCGCGACGTTTACCCGCGTGTTTGCCCTGGCCGACAAAACGGCCGGCAAACCAGTGCCACGCGCAGCGTTACCGCAAATCCGGCTGATTAGCCCCAAGATCACCCGCAAACTCACCACAGCCTGGTTTGCCCAGCGTGTGGATGGCCGCTATCAGGACTGCCTTACCCGTTTGAAGTAACTTACAAACCGGTGCAAAACGGATAGTCCACTTCGGGTTGCCGGCCACTCATGATCTCCGCCACCGCATGACCAGAGCCGGCGCCCTCGGTCCAGCCCAACGTGCCATGCCCGGTGTTGACGAACAGATTGGAATAACGTGTGCTGCCGATATAAGGCAGATTACCTGGCGTTGCGGGTCGCAGCCCGGCCCAGAAGGTGACGTTGGCGTAATCGCCCGCGTGCGGAAACATCTCCTGGGTGCGCTTGAGGAGCGCCGCACAACGGATCGGGTTCAGACTCAGATCATAGCCATTGAGCTCAGCCGTCCCCGCCACCCGAAAGCGGTTACCGAGGCGGGAAAGCACCAGTTTGTGGCCGTCATCTGTCAGGCTGACTTCTGGCGCGCGGTCACCCTCTCGCACCGGGATGGTGGCTGAATAGCCCTTGACCGGGTAGACATCCAGCGTAATCCCGACGGATCTCAGCAAACGCGCGCTATAGCTGCCCATGCAGACCAGATACGCATCTGCCTTGCAGCGCTCCGTCTGCACCACGCCGTCTTCATCCTGCCAGCGCAACGCTGCGCCTTTGACCTCGCAGCTGTCTTCGCTATCCAGGTGCAGCACATCGGTGCCGTATCTGAACCGCACCCCGGCCGCCACCGCGCGGGCAGCCAGGGTCTGGGTGAATTTGTGCGCGTCCCCGGATTCGTCACTGGGCGTGTACGTGCCGCCGACAATGGCCTTGCGGGCATGTGCCAGCGCCGGTTCGATCAGCAGACACTCCGCCGCCGATTTCACTTGCCGGTCCAGCCCGGTTTGTCGCATATGTTCCGCTGCTGGCAAGGCGGCGGCGAATTCGCGCTCATCGGTGTAGTAATGCAAGATGCCGCGGGTCAGCGCGTCGTATTCCAGGTGGAGATCGGCACGCAAAGCCTGCAATTGCGTACGGCTGTATAAACCCAGCCGCACCAGGCTTTTCAGATTGGCCCGTGCGCGCGCCGGCATGCACTCGCGCAAAAAGCGCAAACCCCAGCGCCACTGGTTGTGATCCGCTCTGGGGCGCCACAACAATGGCGCATCTTCTTCGGCCAGCCACTTGAGTATCTTCCAGGGGGCTTTGGGATTGGCCCAGGGTTCAGCGTGGCAGACGGAAATCTGGCCGCCGTTGGCAAAGCTGGTTTGCAGGCCCGCAGCGGGTTCGCGTTCGATCACCGTTACTTCATGCCCGGCGCGTGCCAGAAACCAGGCGGAGCTCACGCCTGCAATGCCTGCCCCTAACACGACCACCCGCATCCGCCCGTTCCTCCCGTACCGAAGGCGCAATTATGCATGTATCCTGGACCACGGCGTGGACCGGTTACAATCACACTTGATTCAGGCCAGACTCCACGCCATCAACGCTTGATGCCGTACCAAGTCATTTGCAGCACATTTTTTGACATGCGCAAATGCACACCGGCTATCCCCAACGCTTTTCTTCTGTAGAACAATTGTTCTATAATCCGGCCACCACACATTTCCTCTACAGGTCGATCGTCATGGATGACAACAAGAGCAAGGCGCTTGCCGCCGCACTGGCACAAATCGAGCGGCAGTTCGGCAAGGGCGCCATCATGAAGATGGGCGACAACCAGATCGAAAACGATCTGCAGGTTGTCTCCACCGGCTCTTTGGGCCTTGACCTGGGTCTGGGCGTGGGCGGCCTGCCGCGCGGCCGTATTGTGGAAATCTTCGGGCCGGAATCCTCCGGTAAAACCACGCTGTGTCTGCACGTAGTGGCAGAAATCCAGAAGCTTGGTGGCACTGCCGCGTATATCGATGCTGAAAATGCGCTGGATCCGATCTACGCCCAGAAACTGGGTGTCAACGTCTCTGACATGCTGATTTCCCAGCCGGATACCGGCGAACAAGCGCTGGAAATCGCCGACATGCTGGTGCGTTCTGGCGGTGTGGACATCATCGTGGTCGATTCGGTCGCCGCACTGGTCCCCAAGGCAGAAATCGAAGGCGAAATGGGCGACACCCACGTCGGCCTGCAAGCCCGTCTGATGAGCCAGGCGCTGCGCAAGCTGACCGGTAACATCAAACGCACCAACACCCTTGTGATCTTCATTAACCAGTTGCGCATGAAGATTGGCGCCATGATGCCTGGCCAAAGCCCGGAAACCACGACCGGTGGTAACGCGCTCAAGTTCTACGCGTCTGTCCGTCTGGATATCCGCCGCATTGGCGCGGTCAAGAAGGGTGAAGAAGTGATTGGTAACCAAACCAAAGTCAAGGTTGCCAAGAACAAGGTTGCCCCTCCGTTCCGCGTGATCACATTCGATATTCTGTATGGCGAAGGCATCAGCCGTGAGGGCGAAATTGTCGAGCACGGCGTGACCCACAAGATCGTGGAAAAGTCCGGTGCCTGGTATAGCTACAACGGCAACAAGATCGGCCAGGGTCTGGAAAACTCCCGCCAGTACCTGAAAGACAATCCGGAAGTGGCCGCAGAAATTGTTGCCAAAATCCGCGAAAAGATCGGGCTGTCCAGCGCCCCGATTGAAATGGGCGGCAATCAGGATGACGAACTCGAACTCGAAAGCTGATCGCGCTGACTGCTGCATACCCTGATGCACGACGACGACATCTTTGAAGAATCTGCCAGCGCCGATCCAGATATGGACGGCGCTGTGCCGTTTGATCCGGCCCTGTTTCGCAATCGCGCGCTGGCACTCCTTTCCCGCCGCGAATATTCGCGCGCAGAACTACGGCGCAAACTGCGCCCGCATTGTCCGGAAGAACAGATTCTTGATGACTTGCTGGATGACTTCCAGCAACGCAAATGGCTCTCTGACGAGCGCTTTGCCGAGCAATGGGCGCATTACCGCTCGCAACGCTATGGCACGCGGCGTCTCGTTGCTGAATTACGTCAGAAAGGTGTCGCCAGCGACATCATCAGCACGACGCTGGAAAATCTGGACACCGACGAATTCGCCACGGCCCGGGCGCTGTGGTTGCGCAAATTTGGCCAGCCGCCACAGGACGCCAAAGAGCGGGCAAAGCAGCTACGCTTTTTGGCTGCCCGTGGTTTCAGTACTGGCGTGATCTACCGGGTGGTGGGCGGAGAAGACGACTCCGAACACTTCGATGATTAGCCTGCCCGCACCGGTCGCTTGCCCGCCAGCCAGTCCCGAAAGAACGCAATAAATACCCGAACCTTGGCCGGCACATGTCGACTATCCGGGTAGACCGCATACATGCCACCTGCCGGCAAAGTCCAGTCTGGCAACAGGCGCACCAACCTGCCGTCTTTTAACGATGGCGTGACCGTCCCCTCATCAAGCACCACCACACCGGCGCCATGCTGCGCCAGCACCAGCGCTGTCGTTGGCGTACTCGTGCGCATGGCGGGTTGCAGGCGGATGGTGCAGTTCTCCCCCTCGGGGTGCACAAAAGTCCAGGTCAGCGGCGCAGACAATAAACTCAGCACCAGCCAGCGCTCTCCCACCAGATCACGGGGATGTTTTGCCTGCAAGCCGGAACGCGCCAGGTAATCTGGCGAGGCCACGGCAAACTGTTCAAACCGCCCCAACTGCGTGGCCCGCAGGCTGGAGTCTCGCAGCCAGCCCATGCGAATGGCCACGTCGACGCGTTCGCGGACGAGGTCCAGCACTTCGTCCGTCGCCAGTAAATCAATCTGTAAATCCGGGTACAGATCACCAAACGCCGCCAGTGCCGGTGCCAGCAAACTGGCCGCATGATCCGCTGGTGCGGTAATACGCAAAGTGCCGGTCGGCACGGCAATATCCCCGTTCAGTCGCGCCACACTGTCATGCAAGGACTGGATCAGCGGCGCGGTATCTCGCAGCAATGTCTCGCCGGCCTCGGTCAACGTAACGCGGCGCGTGGTCCGCACAAACAGCGCGGTGCCCAGTTGGGCTTCCAGCCGCGCAATCTGCTGGCTCAGGCCCGCCTTGGTCATGCCCAGACGTTCCGCCGCAGCGGTAAAGCCGCCCGCCTCGGCCACTGCAGCGAAGAGTTCAATCCGGTTCAGATTCAGCGATTCAGACATGGTTTTGTAAACAAAAAGTGAACAGTTAATTATCAATCAGCCGCTTTATCCGATCAATCCATTTCCCGACAATGATCGTCATCTGTGATTTGACCCGGAAATGGCTGTGCAACCTGTTTTGACTTTGCTGTTCGATCCTTTGTGCGGTTGGTGCTACGCCGCCCACCCCGTACTGGAAAAACTGGCCGCCGCACTGGCGGGCCAGGTGCAATGGCAGTTCTTGCCTACCGGCCTGTTTGCCGGAGAAGGCAGTCAAGCGATGACGGCACAAAAGCGCGAGTACTTCTGGCGCAATGACCAGCGCATTGCCGAGCTGACTGGCCAACCGTTTACCCAAGCGTATTACGACCAGGTGCTCAGTGATTTCAGCCGCCGTTTTGATTCCGCGCTGGCGACCAAAGCGTGG
>JASLES010000369.1 GCA_030151005.1 Silvimonas sp. | reverse complement strand
CTTTCAAATACGCGGCAGGCTGCCATCACGGCTTCGCAGATGACATCCGGGCTCAGCGGGTTGGATGCAGAGGCATCGTCCGACAGCGGCATCAGCCGGGCCAGGCGCTGTTCCAGTTGTTGCAGGGTGTCACCGCCGGAGTTCTTCAGTGCGGTGGCAACACCGCTGGCGGTCAGGCTTTCTTCATAGTCGTCGTTGGCGACCAGAGAGAGTTCACCCAAAGACTGGGTGACCTTGAAAAAGGTGCCGTTGCTGGTCTTGCCTTCAAGACGTTCAGCAAAGGTTTCCAGAAACTGCTGCCGAAACGCACTCAGAATCACCGCGCGTTTGGATTGCAACTCGGAGCGCGCAGCAAAGTAGGTGTCGCGCAACTTGTTGTCATAGGTGTTTTCGGCCAACGTGAAGAATGTTTCTTCCAGTTGGGTAAAGAACCCCTCCATGGATTGCGAGAGCAGCTTGAGCGCCATATCGCGGCACGCAACTAGCGTGTCGTTCGGCGTTGGGCTACCCCGGACCTCTCGGGCGGAATTCATCAGGCACTCCAATGACAGTTTCAGGCAATGGTAGGCATATTAGCTCATTGTTATATATATCCGTTCGACCGCTCGGCGTCTCGTAAGGATCATTTGTCATTTTTGAGAGTGTGACATCCCTGATTTTGTTCCTGCCAGGGCAAGGTGGGTCGGCCACTATCACGCACCCTTGAATCTGTGTCGAATCAGGACTATTCCCAATGCGGGAAACCCCGTTGGCGACGCCCTGACGCTCCGTATACAGTCAGTCAGGTTCTGCGGGCTGGCATCCGGCCGCAGCGCCGATTCGATGACAGTCCTGCTTTGATCAAGGATGGCTGCAATGACTCAAAACAAAACCCGTACGATGCATGCCACCGGCATTCTCGAAAGTGTACTCCAGCTCGCTGGCAATGACACCGGCCTGCTGTCCTTCCTGCGCGCCTGGAGCGCGGACCTGCCGGAAGAAGACTTCTCCGCCCATTTGCCCACAGACTGGCTAGGTGCCGCGCAAGCCCATCAACGCCTTGGCCAGTGCCGTCTGCCTGACCAGCCGCTGGTCCGTATCTATAACCCCACTCCGCCCGAACATGGCTGGCAATCATCCCATACGGTGGTGGAACTGGTGGTGCCCAACCTGCCCTTCCTGGTAGATACCGTCAGCATGGCGCTGGCCAGGGCGGGCTATACCGTTCACCTTGTGCTGCACCCGGTGCTGCATGTTCAGCGAGACGCCAGTGGCAATCTGCAGGGGCTGGATGCATCCGGTACGGCAGAGTCCTGGATGCATTTTGAGATTGACCGGGAAACCGACCCCGCTGCGCTGCAATCCTTGCAAGCCAACATTGAAGTTGTGCTGGCTACCCTCGCCTCCGTGATTGCCGACTGGCCGCGCATGACAGCGCGTATTGCCGCCTGCCGGGACGAGATGGCAAGCAACCCGCCGCCGGTTGATGCCGCCGAGCTGGATGAAACCCGGGCGTTTTTGTCCTGGCTGCTGAATGATCATTTTGTCATTCTCGGGACGCGTGATTACCGTCTGAGTGCTGACGGTGAGGCGCTGATGAGCGAACCCAATTCCGGGCATGGTTTGTTGCGCAACGGCAATGTAGCGGAGCCCTCACGCGCCTTTGCCCAATTGGCGCCAGAGTTGCGCGCGCTGGCTTATAGCGCGCAATCCTTGCTGATTCTGACCAAGTCTGATTCGCGCTCGACCATTCACCGGCCAGCGTATCTGGATGTAGTCATCATCAAGCGGGTTGATGCCAGCGGCAAAGTGGTGGGCGAATTACGCTTGTTGGGGCTGTACACTGCTGCCGCTTACACGCAGCCCCCGCGTGAAGTGCCGGTGGCAAGACGCAAGATTGAAGCGGTATTGCAGCAAAGCGGCGTGGATCTGAGCGGTCACCGTGGCAAGGCCATGCTCAATATTCTGGATACCTGGCCGCGTGACGAATTGATGGAGACCAGCGTTGATGAACTGGCGCGGATTGCCTCGGCGGTAGTGGGTCTGCATGAGCGCAACCGCGTTCGCGTCCTGTTCCGGGATGACATCTATCGGCGTTATGTCTCGGTGATGTTCTACGTGGCACGAGATAACTACACCACTGAGGTCCGTACCCGCATCCAGCAATTACTGCTGGAACGCATGGGCGGCGAGAGCTGCGACTTCAATGTCTTGCTCAGTGATTCACCGCTGGCGCGCATTCATTTCATCGTTCGCCTGCCGCATGGCGTATGGCCGGAGTACGACGCGCACGAGATTGAGGCGGAAATCGCCCTGATTGCACAGCGCTGGCAAGACGAGTTGCGTTACAGCCTGCTGCAGCATAGTGGCGAGGAAGTGGGCGCGGCGCGCTACCAGCGCTATCAGCGGGCATTCCCTCCCGCGTACACCAGTGATTTCAGCGCTCGCGTTGCGGTGTATGACATTGATGCACTGGAAGAGCTTTCGGCGGAAAGCCCGCTGGCCGCAACGCTGACACCGGCCAGCCGCACCGACACTCGCCAATGGCGCATCAAGCTGTTTCACGGCAAAGACATTGCCATCTCTGACTATATTCCGTTGCTGGAAAATCTGGCGGTGCGTGTGCTGGATGAGCGCCCGTATGTGCTGCAACTGGAAGATGGTGCGCGGGTCTGGATTATCGATATTGGTATCCAGCTGCCGGTGGCTGGTGCACTGGAAGATGCCGCTGCCCGCCAGCGCTTTCTTGAGGCGTTTCGGGCGGTATTCAATGGGCGCAGCGAGAACGACAGTTTTAACCGGTTGGTCCTGCAGGCGGCGCTGGCCTGGCGTGAAGTGCTGGTGCTACGTGCCTACGCGCGCTGGCTCAAGCAGCTTAATCTGCGTAACGCCGTCGACACGCTCGCAGATTGTCTGCTGACCCATGCCGTCATTGCGCGTGACCTTGTGCGCTTGTTTTATCTGCGGCACGACCCCGCTGCGCTGGATGACCTGGCGGCCGACGCGCTCAGTGAGCAATTGGCGACCAGTATCAGCGCCCTGCCGGTGGCGGATGACGAAAAAGCACTGGGCGCATTCCGCGGGGCGATCGAAGCCACGGTGCGGACCAGTCATTTTCAGCCGGCGCCCGACGGGCTGCCGCGCGGTCATCTGTCGCTCAAGATTGCCTCGGCCCGCGTGCCGGGCATGCCGCAGCCCGCGCCCTTGTTTGAGATATTTGTGTACTCCACTGAGGTGGAGGGCGTGCATCTGCGTGGCGGCAAAGTCGCGCGCGGCGGCTTGCGCTGGTCTGACCGGCGTGATGATTTCCGTACCGAAGTGCTGGGCCTTGTAAAGGCGCAGATGGTAAAGAACACGGTGATTGTGCCGGTGGGCTCCAAGGGTGGCTTTATCGTCAAAAACCCGCCAACCGAGCGCGAGGCCTGGCTGGCACGCGGCGTGGAATGCTACAAGGGGTTCATTCGGGGCCTGCTGGACCTGACCGACAATCTGGTTGATGGCAAGGTGGTGCCGCCGGCGCATACGCATCGGCGCGACGAAGACGATCCCTATCTGGTGGTGGCTGCGGACAAAGGCACGGCAACCTTCTCGGATGTGGCTAACGGTCTGGCGCAAGACTATGGGTTCTGGCTGGATGACGCCTTCGCCAGCGGTGGTTCCGTGGGGTACGACCACAAGAAGATGGGGATTACTGCTCGGGGTGCTTGGGTTTCCGTGGCGCGGCATTTCCGCGAGTTGGGGGTTGATGTTGCGGCGCAGCCATTCACGGCAATCGGCATTGGCGATATGTCGGGCGATGTGTTCGGCAATGGCATGTTGCGCTCCACTGCGACCCGTCTGGTTGCTGCGTTCGACCATCGCCATATATTTATCGACCCGAATCCGGACCCGGCGGTTTCGTTCAAGGAGCGCGAGCGTTTATATAACCTGCCCCGCTCCTCCTGGGCTGACTATGATGCCGCGTTGATCTCTGAAGGTGGTGGTGTCTGGCCGCGTACCGTCAAGAGCATTCCACTCTCCGCGCAAATGAAGGTCTTGCTGCAAGTGGATGTGGCTGCACTAGAGCCGACCGCCCTGATCCATATGCTGCTGCGTGCCCCGGTGGATCTCTTGTATAACGGCGGCATTGGTACTTACGTCAAGGCATCTACTCAATCCCAGGCCGAGGCCAATGATCGCGGCAACGATATTTTGCGGGTGGATGGCCGGGACTTGCGCTGCAAAGTATTTGGCGAAGGCGGCAATCTGGGTATGACTCAGCTGGGGCGGATTGAGTATGCGCTGGGTGGTGGGCGCGTATTTACGGATGCCATTGATAACTCGGCTGGTGTTGATTGTTCGGATCACGAGGTCAACATCAAGATTCTGCTCGGGCGAATCATGAGTGCCGGCGATCTGACGCTCAAGCAGCGCAACACCTTGCTGGCCGAAATGACCGACGACGTGGGTCATCTGGTTTTGCGGGATAACGAACTGCAAACCCTGGCGCTGTCGCTGGAGGCCGAGCAAGCGACGTCGTTACTCAGTGTTCATCAACGTTTCATGCAGCAGCTCGAGGCGCGCGGCAAGTTGTCGCGCCGTCTGGAGTATTTGCCGACGGACAGTCAGTGTCTGGACCGGCAGCAAGCGGGCATTGGGTTGACCGGGCCGGAGCTGGCTGTGCTGCTGGCCTATGCCAAGATGGTATTGAGTGAAGACTTGCTTAATAGCGAGTTGCCGGACGAAGCACAGTGGGATGCCCTGCTGGCAGAGTATTTCCCGAAATTGCTGGTCGAGCGCTTTGGCAGTCGCCTTGCCGAGCACCCGCTGCGCCGCGAAATTGTTGCCACTATCCTCACCAACCATGCGGTGAACCGGCAAGGGGTGACTTTTGCCTTCCGCTTGAGTGAAGAGGCAGAACGGCATCCGGCCCAGGTCATCAAAGCGCTGGTGCTGGCCGAGGGCTTGCTGGGTAGTGAACCTCTGTCGCTTGCAGCCGAGGCACTCCCCGGCTCGGTGTCCGCCATCACGCAATACGCGCTGCTGCAAATACTGCGCCGGCAAACCGAGCGTGCCACGCGTTGGGTGCTACAAGCGCCAGAAGTGGCGGAAGATGCGGCATTTGCGGTCGCCGTGCGTGAGGCGCTGGCCGGTCTGGCGCTGTGGCTGGCTGATCCGGAGCGGGCGCATGTGCGTCGCGATGAATGGGTGGCGCAAGGCGTGCCAATGGCGCTGGCGGCGCAGGTGCTGGCGGTGGAGTATGCCGGGCCGCTGCTGGAACTGGGGCGTGACGAGGTATTGCGCGGCGCGCTGACCGAGCGACTGCAACTGTATCTGCAGCTGGATGTGTTGCTAGGGTTTGACTGGATGAACGCCGCTATCGAGGGCTTGCCGCGGGACAATCGCTGGCAGGCCCTGGCAAGACTGGCAGCGCGTGATGATCTGCAGCGACTGCATGCCCGATTGGTTGATCGTGCATGGCAAGGC
>JASLES010000364.1 GCA_030151005.1 Silvimonas sp. | reverse complement strand
CCCGGCCTGCAGTCATGTTCTGCGCCCACAGCGGCGTATAGACCGTTGATAGATAAGCACCGCCCAGCCCCGCCATGGCCCCGCCGAACATCACCGCACCATAACGGATCAGCAGCACCGGGTAACCAATGGCATGCGCGCTGTCCGGGGACTCCCCCACGGCGCGCAAGATCAAACCGGTGCGAGTTCGGGCCAGCACCCACCACACGGCGCCAAACAGAATCAAGGCGGCGTACACCACCGGCGCCTGGCGGAACAGAATCGGGCCAATGACGGGGATGGCCGAGAGCCATGGGATGGCCATGGGCTGCATGCCCGGCAAGCTGTAACTGACATAGCCCTGCCCCACAAACGCAGAAAAACCCACACCAAAAATCGTCAGGGCCAGGCCACAGGCAGACTGATTGGCCGCCAGCGACAACGCCGGCACGGCAAACAGTAAAGACGCCAGCGCACCTGCCGCAGCGCCAGCGCCCAATCCGGCCCAGACACCCAGACCGCTATCGACCGCGCAGGCAAAGCCGGCAATGGCACCGATCAGCATCATGCCTTCCACGCCCAGATTGAGTACGCCAGTACGCTCGGCCACCAGTTCGCCCAGGCCGGCCAGCAGCAATGGCGTGGCCGCACCGATGGCCGCCGCGAAGACAGGAATCAACTGAGCGGCGGTCATGCGAACCTCGCGACGGGTTTACGGCGGCGGAATCGGTTATTGATAAACGCATCTGCCGCAAGCAAAAAAAACAGCAACATGCCCTGAAACAAACCAGTCATGGCGGCGGGTAGTTGCAAAGACACCTGTGCCGCCTCACCACCCAGATAGATCAGTGCCATCAAAAAGCCGGAAAGCACCATGCCCACCGGATGCAAGCGCCCCAGCCACGCCACGATGATGGCGGAGAACCCATAGCCCGGAGAGATATTCAGATTCAGTTGCCCGACCGGCCCGGCCACCTCGCCCACACCGGCCAGCCCGGCGGTCAACCCGGACAGACACAAACCCAGCCAGACCGCCTTTTTTTGGGAGAACCCGGCATAGCGTGCAGCCGCCGGCGCCTGACCGGCGACCTCAATCTGATAAGCCAGAAAACTTTTGCTGATCAGCAGCTGAAAGAGCGCCACCACCGCCAGCGTAATAAAGATAGAGGCATTCACCCGGCTCCCGGCCAGCAAGATCGGGAAACTTGCCGCATCACCAAACATGATTGATTGCGGGAAATTCTGGCCCGCCGGATCACGCCATGGGCCGTTGACCAGCCAGGCCAGCAAGAGCGATGCAATATAAGTCAGCATCAGCGTGGTCAGCGTTTCTTCGGCATTGAATTGCGTCTTGAGCCAGGCCGCCAGCGCGCCCCACAACGCACCGCCGATAGCACCGGCCAGCACCATGGCCGGCAAGATCCAGGCCGCTGAACTGCCATCGGTCATGATCGCTACACCACCGCCAAAAATAGCGCCGACAATCAACTGCCCTTCTGCGCCAATGTTGTACACCCGCGCCCGGAACCCCACCGCCAGCCCCTGGGCAATCAGAATCTGCGGGGAGGCCTTGACCAGCAATTCACTCCAGCCGTACCCGGTGGTCAGCGGCTGGATGAAAAACATATAGAGGGCATGAAACGGATTTTTGTGAAGCGCGGTAAATAGCAACGCACCGCTGATCAAAGTCAGGCCGATGGCATACACAGGCGCCAGCCAGCGCATCTTGCGCGAAGGCTGGGCGCGTGGCTCAAGCAAATGCATGGGCGCTATCCTCTGCTGCGGGTTGGGGCGATGCGCCAAGACCGGACATCTGCAAACCAATGGTTTCTGCGCTGGTATGCGCTTTGATCAAGGCCGGTGACAGCCGCCCCTGGGCCAGCACGGCAATGCGGTCACAGATTTCAAACAGTTCGTCGAGTTCTTCTGACACCACGAGTACCGCCACACCCTGGCGGGAAAGATCAATCAAGGTTTGGCGCAAGAACGCGGCTGCGCCCACGTCCACACCCCAGGTGGGTTGCGCCACGATCATCACGCGCGGGTTTTGCATGATCTCTCGCCCGACGATAAATTTTTGCAAGTTGCCACCAGAGAGCGAACGCGCCACTGCTTGCGGGCCGGGGCAACGCACATCAAAGCGTTCAATACAGCGCACGGCAAAGTCCCGCGCCCTGGCAAAATTGAGCAGCCCGTGTCGTTTGAAGGATTGCCGGTGCGCGGTCAGCACGGCGTTTTGCGTCAGCGACATGGCCGGCACTGCGCCCCGGCCCAGGCGTTCTTCCGGCACAAAACACACACCGGCATCTCGCCGCTGGCCCGCCAGCCAGTGGCCGATGGGCTGGTTTTCCAGCTTGATCATGTCGGCCGCCACCGGGCGCTCACCAGACATCGCGGCCAACAGTTCCGCCTGACCATTACCGGAAATCCCGGCAATGCCGACGATTTCTCCGGCATGGACCTGCAGATCAATATTCGTCAGCGTGGTGCCAAACGGGTCATCCGTGGCCGCAGCCAGTTGTTGCAGCGCCAGCACCACGCGTTGCTCTCCGGTGTAGGGCGGCATGACACACACCGGTAGCTCCCGGCCGATCATCATGCGCGCCAGGCTGGACGGTGTTTCTTCACGCGGTACGGCAGTGCCGGTCACTTTGCCACCGCGCATGACTGTCGCGGCATCACACAGGGTCTGGATTTCATGCAGTTTGTGGCTGATGTAGAGGATGGACACCCCTTCTGCCGCCAGCCGTTTCAGGGTTTCAAACAGTTTTTGCACGGCCTGCGGCGTGAGTACAGAGGTTGGCTCGTCCAGGATCAGCAACTGCGGGCTCTGCAACAGACAACGCACAATCTCTACCCGCTGGCGCTCACCAACCGACAAACCATGCACTCGCCGCTGTGGATCAATTGGCAGGCCGTAGCGTTCGGAGACATCCCGCACGCGTTGCGCGAGCGCGGCCAGATCAAATTTTTCTTCCAGCACCAGCGCAATGTTCTCTGCCACCGTCAGGGTTTCAAACAGCGAAAAATGCTGGAACACCATCCCGATACCCAGCCGCCGCGCGGCATGCGGGCTGTCGATATGCACCTGTTTGCCGTTCCACAACATCTGGCCGTCATCCGGCTGCACGGCACCGTAGATGATCTTCATCAAGGTGCTTTTACCCGCACCGTTTTCGCCGAGCACGGCGTGGATTTCTCCCGGTGCCACCATCAGATCAACGCCATCATTGGCAACGACGCCGGGGTAACGCTTGGTGATGCCGGACAACTGCAGACGAGGCGGTTCGGCCATCAAACTTGCTCCGAAGAACGGTTGGGTGGCAGATCTGCCAGGGTGTGATCGTTGGAGGAATGCGCCAGACGCCGGCCCAGCACCTGTCGCCGTTCCCGCACTTGCAAGAGTTGCGCAGCCACGGCAATGGCAATGGCTGCGGGTTCTTTGGCGGTAATACCCGGCACGCCAATGGGACAAATCAACTCTTTAAAGCGTGCCACCGGTACGCCACGATCACGCAAACGGTGTTCAAACGTGGCGCGTTTGCTGTGGGAGCCAATCATGCCGAAATAATCAAAATCATCCCGCTTGAACACCGCCTGGCAGAGTTCAAAGTCCAGTGCGTGATTGTGGGTCATCAGCAAAAAGCAGCTGCCGGGCGCGGCTGCGGCGATTTCAGACTCTGGCGTATCCGTGGCAATGCAGTGCACGTTATCCGGCCACGCGGCCAGGTTGCCGAACAGGTCTTCGCGCTCATCCACCCAGACCAGTTTGATGCCGAGCGGTGCCAGTACGTGCACCAGTGCGGCACCGACATGTCCGGCCCCAAACAACACAATGGTGAACGGATGCGGTAACCAGGTTTGCGTCAGTGACCATGTTTTAAGATCGCCATCCAGCTGCGTGCTGGCCGTCTGGTCTGTGGCTAGCGTGGTGTGCCAGATTGAGCCATGACCTGCACTGGTTAACTGCCGACCGACCAGATGGCCCTCCCGCAGCGCCAGCGCCCGCTGTTGCCAGGCGGCGGCATCACCGACGCTGATGCGTTCGAGCACCAGCCAGACGACGCCGCCACAACATTGCCCCAGCTTTGCCCCCAGATTAAACCGCAGCAACGCCTGCGGTGGGCCACCCGCCAGCAGCACGCGCGCCATGGTGATGGCTTCCCATTCCAGATGCCCGCCGCCAATGGTATCGAGGGTATCGGTAGCGCTCACCAGCATGACCGTCCCGGCGTCACGCGGGGTGGAGCCGTCGGCCCGTGCCACCGTCACCAGTACTTGATCGGCCCCGCGCGCCAGCCGTTGCGCCAGTTGCTGCATCCAGTGGCTCATGTGCGCTCCTGGCCGGCGGCGATGGCACGCAAAATCTGTTCCGGCGTCGCCGGAGCGGTCAGCGGTGGGCGGCTCTTGGGGCCGCAGGCCGCCGCCACCGCATCACGCACGGCAAAGAACACGGACAGCGCCAGCATCAGTGGCGGCTCGCCCACGGCTTTGGAGCGGTAGATGGATTCTTCGGTGTTCTCGCCCTCAAACAGCGCCACATTGAAGATGTCCGGCACATCAAAACCGGTCGGGATTTTGTAGGTCGAGGGTGCATGCGTATTCAGCCGGCCGCGATGCGTACCACTTTGCTGCCAGCACAGTTCTTCTGAGGTCAGCCAGCCCATGCCCTGGATAAATCCGCCTTCAATCTGGCCGGTATCCAGCGCCGGATTAATAGAGCGGCCGACGTCATGCAATATGTCTGCACGCAGCAGTTTCATCTCGCCGGTCAGCGTATCAATGGCGACTTCGCTCACGGCCGCGCCATAGGCAAAGTAAAAGAACGGGCGACCGGTGCGGGTGGCCGGGTCCCAGTGGATTTTGGGCGTGCGGTAGTAACCATCACTCCACAATTGCACGCGCGCGGCATAAGCACGCCGGGTGAGATCGGCAAAGTCTTCAGAAAAATCCGGCGCGTAAACCCGGCCTTCGGCAAAGATCACGTCATCGGGCTGGCAATGGGCAATCTGGGCGGCCAGTTCGGCCAGCCGGCCGCGCACGGTCATGGCAGCGGCATGCACGGCCTGGCCGTTGATGTCCGTCCCGCTGGACGCCGCCGTGGCCGAAGTATTGGGCACGCGGGAGGTATCGGTAGAGGTAAAGCGGATATCCGTTACCGGCAGGCCAAACACCTCCGCCACAATCTGGCGGATTTTGGTGTACAAGCCCTGGCCCATTTCCGTACCGCCGTGCGTGACCAGTACCGTGCCATCGGCGTAGACCATGACCACCGCGCCAGCCTGATTGAACAAGGTGGCGTTAAAAGAGATCCCGAACTTTACCGGCGTCAGCGCCAGCCCACGCTTGATCACGCTGTTGTTGGCGTTGAAGGTGGCAATGGCTTTGCGACGCGCGCGATAAGCGGAGGATTCGACCAGTTGTTCCAACAGTTGCGGCAGGATGTTGTCTTCCACCTGCATGCCGTAATGTGTCACGCCACGCGCACCCGCACCATAAAGGTTACGCAGGCGCACATTGAGCGGGTCCAGCCCCAGATGGCGCGCAACTTCATCCATGATGCTTTCAATCATGAACATGCCTTGCGGGCCGCCAAAGCCTCTGAACGCCGTGGCTGAAACCGTGTTGGTCTTGCAGCGCAAACTGCGAATGGCGACGGCGTCCAGGTAATAGGCGTTATCCAGATGACACAAGGCGCGGTCATTCACCGGGCCGGACAAATCGGCAGAGAACCCGCAATTGGACGCCAGTTCCAGCTTCAGACCATGCAGCAAACCGGTCTCGTCAAAGCCAGCCTCCCAATGGCATTGAAACGGATGGCGTTTGCCGGTGGCGGTGATGTCATCGTCCCGATCCAGCCGCAACTTGACCGGGTGCCCGGTTTGCCAGGCCAAAAGCGCCGCCAGACAAGCCCACTGGCCCGATTGGGATTCTTTGCCACCAAAGCCGCCACCCAGCCGCCGGCATTCCACACTCACCTGATGTGAGCGCCAGCCCAGCGCTTGCGCTACCAGATGCTGCATTTCAGTCGGGTGCTGCGTGGAGCAATACACATGCATGCTGTCATCTGGCCGGGGTACGGCAAACGCTACCTGCCCTTCCAGATAAAAATGCTCCTGGCCGCCTACCTTGGCAAAACCGGTTAAGCGCGTCGGCGCGGCCGCCAGGGCTGCCGCCGCGTCACCCCGGTTCATGCTTGCTGGTGGCAAAACCCAGGATTGCGCAGCAATGGCTTCATCCATATCCAGAATGGCCGGCAGGGATTCGTATTCAATCTTTGCCAGGCGTGCCGCACGGCGGGCAGCGTCATGGCTGCGCGCGGCCACGGCGAACAGCGGCTGCCCGTAAAACTGGATGTCGTGATCGGCCAGAACAGGCTCGTCGTGGATGACCACGCCACAGTTGTTGGTGCCCGGGATATCACTGGCCATGATCACGGCGACCACGCCGGGATAGGCGCGCACGGCATCCAGCTCCATACGCACTACGCGGCCGTGGGCAATGCTCGACAAGCCCAGCGCGCCGTGCAAGGTGCCGGTGAGTTCCGGCAAGTCGTCCGTATACGCCGCCGTGCCGGTCACATGCAAAGTGGCGCTTTCGTGCGGCAAGGCTTTACCCACGCTGTGCTGCGTGCCCAGTTGCGGGCCGGGATCGCGCTGGATATTCATGCGCTGACCTCATGAATCTGCCCGATGCGGGTCAGGCCCGTACCCGTGCCGGTTTCCAGCCAGAATCGCTGGACAAGATTGGCCGCCACCGTCATGCGGTAGTCCGCACTGGCGCGCAAGTCGGTGAGCGGTTGATAGTCTTCGGTCAGCGCATCGGCCGCGGCGCGGGCCGTTTGCGCGGTCCAGCGCTGGCCAATCAAGGCCATCTCCGCGTTAGGCGCACGTTTGGGCGTGGCGGCCATGCCACCAAAGGCAATGCGGGCGTCGCGGATGATGCCATCCCGATCCACTTGCAACAGGAATGCGCCGCACACCGCAGAGATATCCTGCTCGTACCGCCGGGAGACTTTCCACGTACGGAACAACCGCCCTTGCGCGGGGCCCTCCGGCACACAGATTTTTTCCAGAATTTCACCCGGTTCCAGCGCGTTTTGCTGATAGCCCAGATAAAACGCTTCCAGCGGCAATTCGCGCCGATAGTCGCCGCCCCACAAAACCAACCGCGTACCAAGCACCATCAACGCCGGCATACTGTCGCCAATGGGCGATCCATTAACGATATTGCCCCCCAGCGTACCGGCCTTGCGTACCGGCACAGACGCAAACCGGCGTGCTAGTTCCAGCCATTGCGGGTCTTGCTGGATCAACGCGGCAAATGCATCTGCCAATGCCACGCCGGCACCGATTTCCAGGCCGTTCTCTGCTGTCTCAATGCGTTTGAGTTCGGCAATCTGCCCCAGATAGATCACATCACCCAGTTCACGCAGTTGCTTGGTCACCCACAGACCCACGTCGGTGGAACCGGCCAGCAGACACGCCTGCGGATGTTCTGCGCGGATCAACAACAGTTCGCTCAACCGGCGCGGCGCAAAAAAATGATGTCCATGCGCCTGATAATGCAACGGCGGCAACAACGCCAGCCGGGTCAGCGCCGCCAGGATCGGGGCGACATCCAGCACCTTGCGCGGTAACTGGTACGCCATGTTGGCCGCATCCAGAATGGGCCGGTAGCCGGTACAGCGACACAGATTGCCAGAAATGGCATCCGTCACGGCCTCCCGCCCCGGGCAGGTCGGTGCGTTCTGGTACATGGCCCACAAACTCATCACAAAGCCAGGCGTACAGAACCCGCACTGTGAGCCATGGCACTCCACCATAGCCTGCTGTACCGGATGCATATGGGCCGGCGTGCCGACGTCTTCCACCGTAAACAACGCCTTGCCATCAAGCGTGGGCAAGAATTGAATACAACTGTTCACCGCCCGCAAACGCAACTCGCCATCCACCTGTTCGCCCAGCACCACGGTACACGCGCCGCAATCCCCTTCCGCGCAACCTTCCTTGCTGCCGGTGCAATGCATGTCCTCCCGCAGGTGCTGGAGCACCGTGCGCGTGGGCGGCACGTGATCCACCTTGTGAATCTGGCCGCGATACCAGAACTGGATGGGACGTGTACTCATGGCAAACAAACCTGCCTGTCATTGGGACTGGATGATTTCAATCTAACACTTCACAACGCAATGACCGCCCTGGCACGGCGTATAACCGTTATTCGGTTATGGGGATGTTTGGCGGCGTTATGACCAGGACCGCAGCAGCGCGATTGAAAAGCCACCGACGGTGGATGGGCTGGATTCCGTCGTTCGCCGGAATGGCGAGTGAGCGGGATGCGCGTTGGCGTTGGCGTTGGCGTTGCCGTTGAAGTTGAAGTTGCTTTTGACTTTTCCCCCCATTAAAGCCCAGCGCCGAAGAAGGGAGGGAGACCTTAGGCTCCGGACCGACTGAGGGAAGCCCGGAGGGCCGCCAGGCTGGGGTCGCCTTTCTTTGGTTACTTTCTTTGGCGACGCGAAGAAAGTGACGTGCTCCGGCCACCGCCGCTATCAAATGCTTTTCAAACTTGCGCCGAAGGCGCTAACACGCAACCACCGCAATCGGCGGATTGTCGCTCACGCTCCGAATCCACCCTACGGCGAACAGGCAAAGGCCACCTGCGGCGGCCACACTGGATTCCTGCTTTCGCAGGAATGACGAGTCAGTGGGAGCGCCAGCCCGGAAACAATCCGCCAACGAAGAAACAGAACTCCCACCTGCGCAGCAAATCCCAGGGCAATCACCAAATCGCATACCCCTCATAACACCCGCCCCATAGGTACCACCGCAGCAGATTGCTACATTGCATGCGATACCCATCCATACAATC
>JASLES010000485.1 GCA_030151005.1 Silvimonas sp. | reverse complement strand
AAAGCACGTGAGTTATCGCCAGCTTCACGCTCAGGTTTGCCAGTTTGCCAATGCGCTCAAAGCACAAGGCGTCAAAAAGGGCGACCGCGTTGTCATTTACATGCCGCACAGTGTCGAAGCCGTGGTTGCCATGCAGGCGTGTGCACGGATCGGGGCGATTCATTCTGTGGTGTTCGGCGGTTTCTCTGCCGGCGCGCTGCGTGACCGTATCCAGGATGCCGCCGCCACCCTCGTCATCACCGCCAACGAAGGCGTGCGCGGTGGCAAGCCAGTGCCGCTGAAGGCAGTCGTGGATGAAGCGCTGGGTCTGGAAGGCAGCGAGTCGATCAAGAACGTGATCGTGTATCGCCGTGCCGATCACGACAATGTCGCCTTCAAGGCGGGCCGTGATCTGTGGTGGCATGAACTGACGCAGAATCAACCCACCCAATGCGAACCAGAATGGATGAACGCGGAAGACCCGCTGTTCATTCTGTATACCTCTGGCTCCACCGGTAAGCCCAAGGGTATCCAGCACACCACCGGCGGGTATCTGCTGGGCGCACTCGTCAGCATGAAATGGGTCTTCGATTACCGCGAAGGTGATGTGTACTGGTGTACCGCTGATGTGGGCTGGATTACCGGCCACAGCTATGTGTGCTACGGCCCGCTGGCCATTGGCGCTACGCAGGTAGTGTTTGAAGGCGTGCCGACCTACCCGGATGCCTCGCGCTTCTGGAGCATGATCGCCAAGCACAAGGTCACCACCTTCTACACCGCGCCGACCGCCATTCGCTCGCTGATCAAACTGGGTGCAGACCTGCCCAAACAACACGACCTGTCCAGCCTGCGCATTCTGGGTACGGTGGGTGAGCCAATCAACCCCGAAGCCTGGATCTGGTATTACGAAGTGGTCGGCGGCAGCCGTTGCCCGATTGTCGATACCTGGTGGCAAACCGAAACCGGCGCCAACATGATTGCCCCGCTGCCGGGTGCCGTGGCCACCAAGCCGGGTTCGTGCACGCTGCCGCTGCCGGGCATTATGGCCGATATTGTTGACGAAGCCGGCGCACCGGTTGATCCGGGCAAAGGCGGTGCGCTGGTGATCAAACGGCCGTGGCCTTCCATGGTACGGACCATCTGGAATGACGCCGAGCGTTTCAAGAAGACGTATTTCCCGGAAGAATTCAACGGCAAGCTCTATCTGGCTGGCGATTCAGCCCACTTTGATGAAAACGGCTATATCTGGATCATGGGCCGTATCGACGACGTACTGAATGTGTCCGGGCACCGCCTGGGCACCATGGAAATCGAATCGGCACTGGTCGCCAATCCGCTGGTGGCGGAAGCCGCCGTGGTCGGCAAGCCGCACGAAATCAAGGGCGAAGCTGTGGTGGCCTTTGTGGTGCTCAAGCAAGCGCGTCCGGAAGGCGAAGAGGCCAAGCGCATCGCCAAGGAATTGCGTGAATGGGTGGCCCATGAGATTGGCAAGATCGCCCAGCCCGATGAAATCCGCTTTGGCGACAACCTGCCCAAGACCCGTTCCGGCAAGATCATGCGCCGTCTGTTGCGCGTGATTGCCAAAGGCGAAGAAATTACCCAGGATGTATCAACCCTGGAAAACCCGGCGATTCTGGATCAGTTGCGTCACAGCGCACTGTAATTCCACAATCTGCCAGCATTGCTGTCGACCGACCCCGGCAGCCATCACGACCCCATGTTCGCATGGGGTCTTTTTTTTGCGGTGGCTGGCCGCATGTTCCTCAGAGAGCAACATAGAACGATCGTTTCATTTGGCGCAACAAGGGCGTAGAATAACGCGCTTGTCCTCGGCCCAGACCCGCCCCGCGCGAAGGAGTGCCACGTGTTTGTTGAATTTCCCGGTTCACCATACAAGTTGTTTCAGCCTTTCCCGCCCGCAGGCGATCAACCCGCTGCGATCGCTTCCCTGCTGGAAGGCCTGGAGGATGGCCTCAAATATCAAACACTGCTGGGTGTGACGGGTTCGGGCAAGACCTACACCATGGCCAATGTGATCGCCCAGACTGGCCGCCCCGCCATTGTCATGGCGCCCAACAAAACCCTGGCGGCGCAGTTGTATTCAGAGTTCCGCGAGTTCTTTCCCCAGAACGCAGTCGAGTACTTTGTCTCTTACTACGACTACTACCAGCCTGAAGCCTATGTCCCCTCCAAAGATCTGTTCATTGAGAAAGACTCGGCCATCAACGAGCATATTGAACAGATGCGGCTGTCAGCCACCAAGGCCATGCTGGAGCGGCGCGACTGCATTATCGTCGCCACCGTGTCGGCCATTTACGGTATTGGTGATCCATCTGAATACCATCAGATGATCTTGCACCTGAAAGAAGGCGAAACCCGTCCGCAAAGCGAGATCATCAAGCGCCTGACCAGCATGCAGTACGAACGCAACGAGATGGATTTCAGCCGCGGGCACTTCCGGGTGCGCGGGGATGTGATTGACATCTTCCCCGCTGAAAACGCCGAACTCGCGGTGCGCATCAGTTTATTTGATGACGAGGTGGAAACCATCCAGCTGTTTGACCCGTTGACCGGGCACATCAAGCAGCGCATGGGCATCTTTACCGTATTCCCGGCGAGCCACTACGTGACGCCGCGCGCCACCGTGCTGCGCGCCGTAGATACCATCAAGGCAGAACTGACAGACCGCCTGGCGTTTTACCACCGTGAGAACAAGCTGGTGGAAGCCCAGCGGCTGGAACAACGCACGCGCTTTGATCTGGAAATGCTCAACGAGATGGGCTTTTGCAAGGGCATCGAGAACTACTCTCGCCATTTCTCCGGCAAAAAGGTGGGTGAAGCCCCCCCAACCCTGATCGACTATCTGCCCAAAGACAGTTTGATGTTCCTGGATGAATCCCACGTGCTGATCGGCCAGGTGGGCGCCATGTACAAGGGCGACCGCTCACGCAAGGAAAACCTGGTCGACTACGGTTTTCGTCTGCCCTCTGCGCTAGATAACCGGCCGCTCAAGTTTGAAGAGTTTGAGCACATGATGCCGCAGACGGTGTTTGTCTCCGCGACACCAGCCAATTACGAGAAAGAACATCAAGGCCAGGTGGTCGAGCAAGTGGTTCGCCCCACCGGCCTTGTCGACCCGCGCGTGGAAATCCGCCCGGTGGGCACACAGGTGGATGACTTGCTGTCGGAAATCGGCAAACGCACCGCCGTGGGCGAGCGCGTGCTGGTCACCACACTGACCAAGAAAATGTCCGAACAACTCACCGAATATCTGGGTGAGCATGGCATCAAGGTTCGCTACCTGCATTCGGACATCGATACCGTAGAGCGCGTGGAAATCCTGCGTGATTTGCGTCTGGGCGTGTTTGATGTACTGATCGGGATTAACCTCTTGCGCGAGGGGCTGGATATTCCGGAAGTCTCGCTGGTGGCCATTCTGGATGCGGATAAAGAAGGTTTCCTGCGCAGCGAACGCTCTTTGATCCAGACCATTGGGCGCGCGGCGCGTAACCTGAATGGCACGGCGATTCTGTACGCCGACGTGATCACGGATTCGATGAAACGCGCCATTGACGAAACCGAACGCCGCCGCGAGAAGCAACTGGCCTTTAATGAGGCCAATGGCATCGTGCCCCGCTCTGTTTCCAAGCGGATCAAGGACATCATCGACGGTGTTTACAACGCCGAAGACGCCGCTGCCGAACGCCTGGAGGCCAAGCGCCAGCGCGTGGTGGCGGACATGGATGAGAAAGACCTGGCGCGTGAACTCAAGCGTCTGGAAAAAGACATGATGACGGCGGCCAAAAACCTGGAATTCGAAAAAGCGGCCCAATTGCGCGATCAGCTCAAGACACTGCGGGAACGGGCATTCGGGCACGACTGACGCATGTTGCAGATTATTTATCAGGATGACGACCTGGTCGCCATCCACAAACCGGCCGGGTTACTGGTCCATCGCTCTATGCTGGACCGGCATGAAACGCGCTTCGCCGTGCAGTTATTACGCGACCAGTTGGGACGGCGGGTTTATCCGGCACACCGGCTGGATAAAGGTACATCCGGCCTGTTGTTGTTCGGATTGACCCCAGAAAGTGGGCGCGCCATGGCTATGGCATTTGAAGCGCAAAGCGTAGAGAAACGCTATCACGCCATTGTCCGCGGCTGGCCCGCAGCCACAGGCGTCATTGACCACGCGCTTGCCAAACAGCTCGATGAGTCTGAAATCCGTAGCGGTGCGCCACAAGGCCCCATTCAGCCGGCCTGCACGCATTTTGAACGTCTGGCGATCACGGAGCAGCCATGGACGGTCGACCGCTACCCGCACACGCGCTATGCGTTGATGGCCCTGGCGCCCGTCACAGGGCGGCGGCATCAGTTACGCCGCCATATGAAACACATCAGTCACCCCATCATTGGCGACGCCACTTATGGCAAAGGCATACACAATCGCAAATTTGCCGAAGAACTTGGTGTAAACAGACTGTTTCTGGCATGTAGCCATATGCAGTTCTCGCACCCGATCACGGGGAAAACGCTGTCACTCAACTG
>JASLES010000004.1 GCA_030151005.1 Silvimonas sp. | reverse complement strand
CCACCGCTGTGCATGGCCTCTGGCTGGATTTGCGCCACGTGACCACACCGCACGCCGGAGACGAAACGCACCTCGCCTTCAGACGGCGCGGCCAGCCCGGCCAGGATGTTGAGCAGCGATGATTTGCCGCTGCCGTTATCGCCCAGGATGGCGATGCGCTGGCCCCATTCAATACTGGCAGAGAACCCGGAAAAACAGATTTTGCGACCGTGGGAGACACCCAGGGCCGTGATTTGAATCATCGACATGAACACACTCTTGCTGACGTTGGGCAGGAAAGGCGTCGCCCGTTCCGGGCGCTTAAGCGAGTGTGTTCATTTGGGAAGAGACCTCAAGAAAGAGCCGTTATTGTGCCTTGCCAATCCTGGAGGTGAAAGTCTTACCCCGACAAGCGGCCCGGTGATTTTTGTGCCAAAACCGGTTTTGCGCGGCGCAGTTCACAGACCTTGCGCTTGCTCCTGCGGCAGAGGCTTCTAGAATGAAATCCTGATAATGCACATCAAGAGGGCACCGCATGGAAAGCAATATGGTTCGGCTGGCCGAATCTGCGTCTGCTGCGCGGTCTTTGGAAGAACTTGCCAAACCGCTGCTGGAGTTGCTGCAGAATCTAACCGATTTTGAATCCACCTATATCACCCGGATTGATAGCGGCATGACCACGCAGTTGATCGAATTTGCCCGCAATGTCGGCAAGCTCGAGATCCCGGAACAACTGGCTGTGCCCTGGTCAGACACACTCTGCAAACGCTCCATGGAATCGGGCTGCACCTATACCGATGACGTACCGGGCCGCTGGCCTGACTCTGACGCGGCCAGGGCGCTGGGCATCCAGAGCTATGTCAGCGCACCCATCCGCAGCCAGACTGGCACCTTGATTGGCACGCTATGCGCCGCCAGTACCCGGCAATTGCCCTTGCCGGAGCGGGCGCGCAGTTCACTCCATCTGTTCTCACGGCTGATCGCCCAACATATCGAACGCGAAAAGCTGCTGGCGCAATTGCAGGAATCCAATACCCGCTTGACCCGCGCCGCCATGACAGACCCGTTAACCGGTCTGCCCAACCGGCGGGCAGTGATAGAAGAACTGGCGCGCATGCTAACCGTGGCACGGCGCGAGCACGGCACGGTGCTGGTTGGACTGGTCGATCTGGATCATTTTCGGGCGGTGAACGAAACCCAGGGGCACGTGCGCGGGGATCACCTGTTGCGTGATCTGGCAACGCACCTGAACCGCGCCGCGCGCGATTACGATCTGGTCGGCCGCTTTGATGGCGATGAATTTGCCATCATTGGTCCAGGCCCGGCCAGCCAGAAAGAAGCCGCACTGATCACTGCCGAACTGACCAGCCGCTACACCGACGCCGCAGCCAACGTCATGGCGGCGAGCGTGGCGTTTATTGTGGCAGACGGCACGATGAGCGCAGATGAAGCGCTACAGCAGGCCGACGGAGAAATGGCGGTCGTCAAGCGTGGCAAAGGCAACAATCTGAATTGACGCTTAATGCGGCAGGCCGGAAACCAGCGCCGGCCAGTCCGCCAGCACGCTATCACGCGTGCGCAAGCCGGGGCTGACCTTGTTCCCGGTATCGTCTTGTGTAAGTCGGGCAAATACCAGGGTGCGGTTTGCCTGGGTGGCCCAGCCCACAAACCAGCCCCAACCATGGGCGTAGTCAAAATCAGTTTTGCTGATCCGCGGGAATGCCGCGCCGGTTTTGCCGTGCATGTCCCAGCCCGTTGGGCTCTGTTCAAGCTGTGTGATGTTGCGCGTCATGGTCAGTGCATGGGCCGAGACCGGTAACTGGCCATTGACCAGCCGACTTAGAAAACGCACCTGCTCCAGCGGCGAAATCTTGAGCGATGAAGCAATCCACGCCCGATCCAGACCGTTGTTTTGCCCCGGATCACCGGAGATATCTGCATTGCCAAAACCAAAATCCCTGGCGTACCGGGTGACCTTGTCCGCGCCCAGATTGTGCGTCACCCGTTGCGAGTACCAGACCACGGAATACTTGATCCACGCCGCAGGGTCGGTCGGTTTGAGCCAGTTGGCACCACCCCAGTCCGGATCGCCCGTGCGGTAGTTGAGCACCGGCGCGTGTTCGTCCTGCAAAAAACCGCTGTCAAACCCCATCAGGCTCATGGCCACCTTGAAGGTGGACGCCGGTGTGACACGCTCTGCGCAGGCATCACCCTGTTGCAGCAACACCTTGCCGGTGGCCGCATCCGCAATCACGGTACATAAGAGGCGGGCTTGCGCGTGGGTGGCGATCAGGGCCAGCGTGGCCCCGATCAGAACAGATTTCAAAACCGGAAAACGGGGCATCAGACCTGGGCGTTGGGGGCAGTTTCAAAGAAGAACAATTGGGCCAGACGCCCGTCTTGCATGGTGCTGCCAAATACATTGCTGATGGCGTGGTAATAGTTGCCGCGGTAAATCACGATGCGGTTGCTGCGCATGGGGATCTCTGCCTGCACTTGCCAGATGTCGCGTGCGTTGGCCAGTTCGTCAAACAGGCGTTTGCCGTCTGCGCTGGCGACGCTCCAGCTATCCTGGAACGCTGCAAAATCCTTGTACCCGGCGGCACGCACCACATCTTCCGGCGGGCGACGGTCCCAACCCGTGGCGCGGTGTTGCCAGAATGTGGTGCCACCCTGACATTGCTCTGGCGGATTCAGGTAAAGCACGGCGGCGTAGGTCGTGGCCTGGCCCTGGTCTTCGTTATCGATATGGATATCCGTGCGGGCCTGGGCCGTTGCGACGCTGACACGGAAGGCGCCATTGTCAGGCGAGGACCATTTCACCGGACAGCCCAGCGCGGTGGCGATGCGCGCCATGATCTCTTGTGCCGGCTGCCCGTCGGTCTGCACGCCAGGGAAATTCTGGCCTTCGTACAGGTTGGCTTCAAACGTCTGCTTGAGCGCATGTTCACGGTAAGCCACCGGGTCGGCCATGAAATCGTCGATGACGTGCAGATCACGCTCGGTAATGAAGTGTGCCAGTGCCTCATCCGCCAGTGCGCACTGACTCCATTGGTCGGCACTCATGACGGTTTCTTGTTCTGGCTGATCCTTGCGCGGCAGCGCGTAGCCAATGCGAAAGCGAGCCTCGAATTGCGGGTGCTGGCGGGCGACTTCTGCAGCAGTGGCACGGGCCAGTTCCAGCCGTTCCAGTTGCCAGGCCAGATCGACAATGCGCTCGCCCAGCGCGCCGCTTTGCGGGTGGTGCGGGCGCACGGCCACGAGGGCATCCAGCGCTTGGGCGGGCTTGCCCATTGCAACCAGTGACTGGGCGTAATCAAGGGTGTATTGCAGGTCAGCCGGTTGCAGCGCAACGGCGCGCTGCAAGTGCGCAAACGCGGCGGCGGGATCGGTACGGCGCAAATGCTGGCTGACATTGAAGTGGAAACTGGCGTTATCCGGTTCCAGTGCCAGAGAGCGTTGCAGCAGACTGATGCCTACCGCACCCTGGCCAATGCCAATGAGCGCCAGCCCCTGATAATGCAGCGCATCCGCCTGTTGCGGGTTGCGTTCCAGCGCGCGCTGGTAAGCGGCCAATGCCTCTGGCAGGCGGCCTTCATGATGCAGGCGCTTGCCGGTTTCGACCCAATGGCTGGCCTCGTTACCGGCTGGTTTTGCTTCAGCTACAACGGCGCCACCGGCCGCCAGTCTGCGTTTCTTCTCACCCATGCGTCTTTCCTGCCCTTGGTAACTATTGCTCCCGCAATGGCGGGAGCGCACATCATAGTCCTGAATGGTAT
>JASLES010000467.1 GCA_030151005.1 Silvimonas sp. | reverse complement strand
CAATGCCTTGATGACGCCGCCTTTGCCGGCACCATCCCGCCCTTCAAACAAAATGCAGACCTTCAGACCCTTCTGCTTGACCCACTCCTGCAAATGCACCAGTTCCACGTGCAATTCCCGCAGGGCGCGCTCGTAGTCCTTGTTGCCGATTTTCTCGGGCGTGCCAGCCGGTTCAGCGCCAGCGCTTTTGCGCTTTTGTGCAGACATATCGATCCTCTCTACTCATGGGCCGGCGATGAGGCCGGTGGGGTGGGAACCGTCGCCGCTGATTCGGGGTGCAACTGGCGCCATGCTGCCAGCGCGGTGCGACGGGTGTTGAAAAGCTTCAGCTCACGCGGGCCTTTCAGTTCAATGTGATGGGCTTCCAGCCACTGTTCAATCAGATAACGGTGGCCGCAGAACGCCAGGTTAATACCGCGTGCATGCAGATTGCTATCTAGCTCCATGATCGTCAGCGCGCCAGTCAGGTCGACCATGCTGATGACATGGCTGTCGATCAGCACCCATTGCACCGGCTCAGTGGCTTCTTCAATCAGTTGCTCGATACGTTGCCTGAAATAACCGGCATTAAAGAAAATCAGCGGCGCTTCAAAGCGATAGACAATCAGGCCCGGCACAGGTTGGGCGGCCGGGTAAAACATGACGCCATGAAAGTCGCCATCATCGGCCAGCCCCAGCACGTAATTGGTCGGCCGTGCCACTTGCCCAAGAAAGCGCAGCAACGCAATGGCAATGGCAAACAGAATGCCCGGCATGACCCCGACAATCAGGACGGCAAGAAAGGTGCCCAGGGCAATCCCGAACTCGGCACGGCTCATGCGATACAGGTTGATATAGGCACGCCAGTCAGTCAGCCCCCAGGAGCTGAAGATCAGGATGACCGCCAATGCCGCGGTCGGCAGGGCGGCCATCGGCGTGGCAAACAACAACAGCGCCAGCAAGATGGCCAGCGCAGCAAACACCTGCGCCATGCGTGTGCGCCCGCCGGCAGCATCGTTGACCGCCGTGCGCGAATCCGCCCCGGTGACCGCAAAACCTTGAGAGAGTGCCGAGACAATATCCACCATGCCAAAGGCGATGAACTCCTGATTGCCATCCACCTGATAGCCATTCTTGGCGGCAAAGCTGCGCGCCGTCAGCATGCCGCTGCTGAAACTGATAAAGGCCAGCAGCGCGGCAGACGGAATAATGTCACCCCAGTCTTCATGGGGCAGGGCCGGCCAGTGCAGGCGCGGCACCGACGAGGGAATATCCCCAATCGTGATGACTTGCCGGGCTTCCAGATGCAACAGCGCGCTGGCCAGCACCGCCACGACGGCTACCACCAGCGCCACCGGCCCGTTGCGCCAGACTTTGCGCAACACGACATACAACACAATCAGCCCTGCGGCGACCAGGACCGTTGGCACATGGGCATCTGGCAACTGCCGCACAAAAGAAATCGCCTGGCCAACGACATCCCGCCCGGCCAGCGTCACGCCGGTGAGTTTGCCCAGTTGCCCGACGATGATGGTGATGGCCACCCCATTCAATAGCCCCGTCAGGATCGGGCGGGACAACAAGTCAGCCAGAAAGCCCAGGCGCAACTTGCCCGCCAGCAGGCAAAACAGCCCGGTAAACAAGGTCAGGGAGATGGCAAGTGCGTGATAACGCTCCGGATCGCCCTGAGCGAGCGGCGCAAGCGTGGCAGCGATCATGGCGCAGGTGGCGGCATCCGGCCCCACGATCAATTGCCGGGAAGAGCCAAACAACGCGTAGGCCATCATGGGCAAGATGGCGCTATAAAGCCCCACCACCGGGCTGAATCCGGCCAGTTGCGCGTAGGCAATGCAGACCGGCAAGGCCACGGTGGCAACCGATACCCCGGCAATCAGATCAGCACGGACGTTGCGGCGTGAGTAACGCAGTAGTTCAGGCAGGCCCGGGGCCCAGGCAGCCAGCAAGACAGCTACCCGCAACGAGCGGTTCATGAGACGGGGCATGAAATCCTTGGTCTTGTTCTTGTAGATAGCGGCCACAGCGTCGGCCAGCGTCATTTACTCATTATTGCAGCCCCTGACGGAATTGAAAGGTGCTGCCATGCAAGGCAGTTGCTCAGTTGATCGGCGAATCAGGGTTGTGGAGGATGAAGAATGTAGTTGCAGTTGGTAAACTACATTACGCACTCAGAAATGAAGGCGTTATACGCTCTGCGCCGACAGCACTCGCCGGCAAAATATAACAAGGGGACTTATATGCGTCGTGAATGGTTGATCTGGATTGCGGTGGCAATCCTGGGCGCCATCGGTTTTGGCATGCTGGCCTTGAGCCGGGGAGAGCACGTCAACGCCGTGTGGATGGTGACGGCTGCCGTGGCGTGTTACGCCATTGCCTACCGTTTCTACAGTCGTTTTATCGCCAACAAGGTGTTTGAACTGGATGACCGCCGCATGACCCCGGCGGAACGGCGCAACGATGGCCTTGATTATGTACCGACCAACAAGTGGGTGCTGTTTGGTCACCACTTTGCCGCCATTGCTGGCGCGGGCCCGCTGGTAGGCCCCATTCTGGCAGCGCAGATGGGGTACTTGCCTGGCACCTTGTGGATTCTGATCGGCGTGATGCTGGCAGGTGCAGTGCAGGATTTCCTGGTACTGTTTATCTCTACCCGTCGTGACGGTCGCTCTCTCGGGGAAATGGCCAAGCAAGAACTTGGCCCCTTTGCCGGTGTGGTGGTCATGCTGGGCGCGCTGGGCGTAATGATCATCATCTTGTCTGCGCTTGCGCTGGTGGTGGTCAAAGCGCTGGCCGATAGCCCATGGGGCGCATTCACCATTGCGGCAACCATTCCCATTGCGCTGTTTATGGGTGTCTATATGCGCTACATCCGGCCGGGGCGCATTGCAGAGATTTCAGTCATCGGCTTTGTGCTGATGATGCTGGCCATTGTGTACGGCGGTGACATTGCCAAAGACCCGACCTGGGGCCCGATCTTTACCCTCAATGGCCCGCAAATGACCTGGGCGCTGGTGATCTACGGTTTCATCGCCTCTGTCTTGCCGGTTTGGCTGTTGCTGGCGCCGCGGGATTACCTCTCTACCTTTCTCAAGATTGGCGTGATCGTCGGTCTGGCGATTGGCATTGTGTTTGCCGCGCCAGACCTGAAAATGCCGGCGGTGTCCCGTTTTATTGATGGTTCGGGCCCGGTGTTTGCCGGCAGTTTGTTCCCGTTTCTGTTTATCACCATCGCCTGCGGCTCTATCTCTGGCTTTCATGCGCTGGTGGCCTCAGGCACCACGCCCAAACTGATCGAGCGTGAAAGCCATATGCGCATGATTGGCTATGGCGCCATGCTGATGGAATCCTTCGTCGCCATCATGGCGCTGATTTGCGCCAGCGTGATCGATCCGGGCGTTTACTTCGCCATGAACTCACCCGCTGCGCTGATTGGCAAAACGGTGGTCGAGGCGTCAACCGTCATCAACGGCTGGGGCTTTACCATCACGCCGGATACGCTCTCCACCATTGCACAAGAAGTCGGCGAGAAGTCCATTCTCTCCCGCGCGGGTGGCGCACCGACCTTTGCCGTAGGCATGGCGCATATCATTTCGGAAATCTTCAACAGCCGCGCCATGATGGCGTTCTGGTATCACTTTGCCATTCTGTTTGAAGCGCTGTTCATTCTGACCGCAGTGGATGCGGGCACCCGGGCCTGCCGCTTCATGGTGCAGGATCTGGCTGGCGTGGCCATTCCGGGTCTGGGCAAGAGCCGTTCCTGGATCGGCAACCTGATTGGTACCACCATTGCCGTGGCGGGTTGGGGTTACTTTGTCTATCAGGGCGTGATCGACCCGCTGGGCGGCATCAACACGCTGTGGCCGCTGTTTGGCATTGGCAACCAGATGCTGGCTTCCATGGCGTTGATTCTTGGCACGGTGGTTTTGTTCAAGATGAAAAAAGAGCGTTACGCCTGGGTCACCATCCTGCCTACCGCATGGTTGTTCATTACTTCCATGGCGGCGGGTTGGGAGAAAATTTTCAGTGCCAATCCCAAGATTGGTTTCCTGGCGGTGGCCAACAAGTTCAATGCTGCCGCCGCACAAGGGACCATCATTGCCCCGGCCAAGACGGTTGAAGACATGCAGCGCATTGCCTTTAACAACCAGATCAACGCCGCCCTGTGCGGGTTCTTCATGCTGGTGGCCGTGGTGATGCTGATTTCTGCGTTCCTTAATATTCGCAAAGCCCTGGCATCGCGGCAGCCTACCGCGCGTGAAGCCGATGCCAAGTGGCGTGGGGAGGCCACCAGCCATGCTTGATCTTTCCAGTTTTACCGGCCGCCATACGCCGCCGCCACAACCAGACGATGCCTACGCGCGATATGTCGAGGAGCATGTCACGCACCACGCCGACGGCTTGCCGATGAGCCAGAGCATGTTTGAGCGCTATAGCCTGGGTTCAGACTGGCTCTCCGGGTTGAAAGATGCTGCCAAAAAAGTGGTGCAAACCTGCCGCTTGATGGTGGGTGTGCATGACTATGAGTACTACTTGCAGCATATGCGCGAGCGTCATCCGGAGGCGCAGCCCATGAGTCGTGAGGCGTTCTACCGTTATTGCCTGGAAGCGCGTTACCCGAGCGCAGACCGCCCAGGCGGAGGCAAATGCCCCTGCTAGGAACGTGGACTTGAACGCATGAAAATGAAAGGCCGGCAATGATTGCCGGCCTTTTTCATGACTTTTGCCGGGATTCGTTGGTGTAAATTTTGCCGATTTAGCCGTTTTCCTCTGCAATTTGTGGCGCAAGCATCGACGGATCAATAGGCCATCAGCATTAATTTGTCGGCCACTGGCGCGGCACTTTTGCCAATTTATACGAAATGCATATTTCGCCAAGTTTGTTTTGATTTATATCAATTTATCCCATTGGCCTATTCACCTGTCCTGATTGCCCAAGATTGCCGAACATTGCGCCTGATCAAATAAAAACTGCCGGTTCGGGCCGGCAGTTTTTATTTGATCAGGCGCAATGTTCGGCAATCTTGGGCAATCAGAACAGGTGAATAGGCCAATGGGATAAATTGATATAAATCAAAACAAAACTGGCGAAA
>JASLES010000411.1 GCA_030151005.1 Silvimonas sp. | reverse complement strand
CCAGCCGGCATGCTGGAATTTGTCTTGCAACCGCGCATCCCAGCTTTGCAGCAGCTCTGCCATCAGAAGGTCGATCTCCACCAATTCCAGGTGTGCGCGGAACTGGCCTGACTCCAGCGCGTGGATATCCAGCAGATTGCTCACAATTTGCTGCAAACGGCCGGCCAGTTGTTGTATGCCCAACAAACGGGATTTAACGCGTTCGGGCGGCCACTCATGCAGCTTGCCCGCAACCAGGCCTGCCATGCCGCCAATGCTGGCAACCGGATTTTTAAGGTCATGCGCGGCGATGGCGAGGAGTTCGTTTTTCTCGTCATTCAGGTGAGTCAGTTGCTGATTGGCGCTAGAGAGGCTGGCGTTGGTGTGTGCCAGTTCTGCCGTGCGTTCGGCCACCAGTTCTTCCAGGTGTTGCCGGTGATTGGCCACCTTTTGCGCCATGGCATCAAAATTACGGGCCAGTTCACCCAGCTCATCGTCTCGCTGTGTATCAAGCTGGTCTGAGGTTTGCCCATGCGCCAGCGTCTGGATGGCCGATTTGAGCCGGGCCAGTGGTCGCGCAACATCCATCTTCAGCACCCAGGCCAGCAAGCCCAGTTCCACCAGCAGGGCCACCAGCCCCAGCAGCAGCACCATACTGGCCGCGACGGCAGCTTTTTCCTGCAAGAGACGCTTGGGGTAAACCACCACAAACATCCAGTCCGCACCGGCAATGGCCGATACGCCCAGCCAGGATTTGCCATCCGGCGACTCGACAAAGGGCTGCGAGGGTGTGGCTTTGATGGCGGCGTAGTACAGATCCCGCAGGAGCGGATCATTGACGCTACGCAGGTCGTATTCGCCATGCGCCTGGTGAATCTGGGTCATGCGGTCAGCATGGGCAATCAATTGCCCGCCACGCGTGACGATAAAGTTGTAAGTGCCGGGAATACTGACGCTATTGGTGCGCTGGATTAGTTGGTCCAGCAAGACATCCTGCCCGGAACCGCCAATGTAACGGCCCAGATAGTCGATGGGCGTGACCACCGAAACCATCCATTCCATGGCTTGTTTATCGAAATAAATGCCGGTCCAGAAGGTTTTGCGTTCCGGGTTGCGCTGTGGCGTCGCGCCCAGTTCGGTTTCAAGATCCACCTCAAAGTCAGCCACCGAACCATTGCGGGCATAGTTGAGGTCCGGCAGGAACATCACACTGCCGTCAGAGACGTTCAGATCAACAAAGGTGTCGTAGTAGCGATTGCGGTTGGCAATGCCGAACTGCCCGCACAGTTCATAGGCCAGCAAGGCCTGACGCATGAATTCGTCGGTGAGTTTTACCCGTGGCAGGATCGCCACCGTCGCTTTGTATTCAAAGTCATCCAGTTCCGGACGAATACGCCACATGCCGTCGCGGTCTTGCTTGAATAGCCGGTGAAATTCCGGGCCGGGGTCCGAGTTCTGGATGAGCGCGTAACGGCGGACAAACTCGTTGCGCAGGAGTTTGGTGTTGGTTTCCGCCTGCAAAAACAGGTTGGATTCAATCTGGCTGCGCGCTTCGATGTACTTGCCCAGGTTGGCAAGCGCTTCAGTCTGATAGCGCGTGTAGCTGTAGTAATAGCCCAGCGCAGAAAGGATGAGCGAGGCCAGCGCGATGCGGCACGCCATATTGCGCAAAACACGGCGAAACAGGCTGGCTCTGGCAGGTGCGGTTAGTTCTTGTTCTGTCATGCAAATAGCATACCGATGCTGTTTGCATGCTGCAAAACCGCCTGAATCAGACAGTCGGGTCTGTCTCTACCGCAACATACATCACTTCAAGGACTTCCAGTTCTTCCATGCCGCCCGGCGTGCGCAACAGCACCACATCACCCTCCCGCGCTTTCAGAAGCGAGCGCGCGACGGGCGATGTCCAGCTAATGTGGTTGCGCGCAGGGTTGGTTTCATCCACCCCGACAATGCTCACGGTTTCTTCACGACCGTCTTCGCGGGCATAGGTCACGGTGGCGCCAAAGAAAATCTGGTCGGTGGCTTCACGGGTTTCCGGATCAACCACTTCCGCGTTTTCAAGGCGTTTGGTCAGAAAGCGGATGCGACTGTCAATCTGGCGCAGACGGCGCTTGCCATATAGATAATCGCCATTTTCCGACCGATCACCATTGCTGGCAGCCCAGTTCACCACCTGGGTCAGTTCCGGGCGCTCTTTATTGACGAGGTGATGCAACTCGCCGCGCAGCTTTTTCCAGCCACCCGGCGTGATGTAGTTCTTGCTGCCAGCAGGAACCTGCAGTTCTGGCGGCAGATCGCCGTCGTCATCACTTTCTTTGGTAAATGCCTTGTTCATTGCGGCGGCGCTACCCGGAAATCAGAGTCGGTAATGATCAGTAATCTTTGGTCTGGCCGTTGATGCGCAGGTCAGCCCATTTGAGCGCGGCCAGCACTTCGGTCTCGTTCAGTTCGTAGAACTGGCCCCGCTTGAGTCGTGCCGGCAAATGGAACATGCCATAGCGCACCCGCATCAGGCGGCTCACGGTCAACTCAAAGTGCTCAAACATGCGGCGCACTTCGCGGTTACGGCCTTCACGCAGGATCACGCGATACCAATGGTTGGCACCCTCGCCGCCTGAATCGGAGATGTGATCGAAGTGCGCCTTGCCGTCATCCAGCTCCACGCCGCGGGTCATCTCGTTCATCTGCTCGCCGGTCAGCTCGCCCAGCACCCGCGCGGCGTATTCACGCTCGACTTCAAAACTCGGGTGCATCATGCGGTTGGCCAGATCGCCAGAGGTCGTCAACAGCAGCAGACCGCTGGTATTGAAATCCAGACGACCAATTGCCACCCATTTGCTGGAAGCCAGTTTGGGCAGACGGTCAAACACGGTCACGCGGCCTTGCGGATCGTCGCGGGTAACCAGTTCACCCTCTTGCTTGTGGTACATCACAATGCGCGGCAGCCGGTCGGCCCAGCGTAACGCGACGCGTTTGCCGTCCACGCGAACATCGTCGCCCTGTTTGACCTTGGCGCCCAGCTCGGCAATCTTGCCGTTGACCGAAACCCGGCCTTGCTCGATCCAGGTTTCCGCTTCACGCCGAGAGCCCCAGCCACTATAAGCCAGCGCTTTTTGCAGACGTTCATCACCCACCTGGTCTGAGGTCAGGCGTTTGGCACGCAACTGTTTCTGCGTTTCCACCTGCTTGGCCGAGCCATGACGCACCAGCATTTTTTTGGCGCGCGATACACGGGTCGTGCGCGGCTTGCTGACGGTTTCTGTCGTGGCCGGTGCATCACCCGTTGCCACTGCCGGCCGCGTATTGGCCGGTCGTGCCGTGGTGGCCGCGCGCGCACCGGTACGTGGCGCGGGCTTTGCGCCGCGCCCGCCAGTTTCTTCACGCGGACCACTATGCCAGTTGTCGGAAGAGTCCTTGCTGCGCGTGCGACGAACGCCAGCGGCAGCTTTCTGGTTTTCTCCAGACTTTTGCTCTCTGATAGCGGGTTGCGGCCGACGCGCGCGGGTGGTTTTCATGCGATCTTTCCTGAAGACAATCCACGATTATAACTTAGAGCCTGTTCTGCCGTGCTGATGCTGAACGTGTGGATTTACCGGACACACGCTACAAAAACAAAGACCGCCAACTGGCGGTCTTGTTACGGTCCTGCAAAGGGGTCAGTCAGCAGAGAAAAAAGCGATGCTTCCCAAGCTGGTCAAACCCAGATTGAAGTGCTGGCCTTCAGTCGTCTGACCGGTGCCGCGCAATTCAGCGCGCCGCAAAATCTCGTGCAGCACTTCCACTTCCTTGAAACACTTCATCAACCGGGTATCGGTATTGATGAAGGACTCAATTTTTTCCTTACCAAAGTGGTCACCAAAAACGGCCACGCCGCCTTCTTCCGTACTGCGCAACTGGATCGCCGGCGGCACACTGATGTCGATCTCTTTCAGATGCTGCCCCAGGTCATCGCCAAAGCGTTTGAGTTCGCTGGCGGCCTTGGAACGGATGTCATTGAGCTTGATACCGTCGTCCGTTCCGGTCAGCCCAAGAAACCGTACAACCCCCGAATCCAGAGGATCCGAGCCACTTGCCGGGTGATTCACCGGCTCACTTGCAATATTCACAATCAACTCCTCAAGGCTTTTTTATTGGTATGCACAAAGGGTTTGGTTGAGCGGTCCTGCGTCACCAGAACGGAATGCTAGCAAACGACCCTGCAAACGATAGGGGAAATAGACGGACGGTCCAATGCATTGTTTACCTGATCACACCGCCTTACGATCAGTAAGCATTTAAGTTACAAATTTACAGAAATTTCTTTCAGCTTATACAAAGCTTGCAGTGCTTCACGCGGCGAAAGCTCATCCGGATTGATGTCATCCAGGGCCAAAACAAGCGGATCGGCCAGCGTTTCTTCCGGCTCATCGGCCAGCGGCGCCGCAAACAGGTCTCCCTGCAAGCCATTGGTGACACTGTGTTGTTCCAGTTCCGCCAGTTTGCGGCGCGCCTGGCGCACCACGTCACGCGGCACACCCGCCAGACTAGCCACCGCGACACCATAACTTTGCGAGGCTGGTCCTTCTTGCACGGCGTGCAGGAACACAATCTTGTCTTTGTGCTCCACCGCGTCCAGGTGCACATTGGCGACCTGCGGGTAATCCTGTGCCAGGCGCGTCAATTCAAAGTAGTGCGTGGCAAACAGCGTGTAGGCGCGGTTTTTCTCGATCAACGCACGGGCAATCGCCCAGGCCAGCGCCAGCCCGTCAAAGGTGGATGTGCCCCGCCCGACTTCATCCATCAGCACC
>JASLES010000378.1 GCA_030151005.1 Silvimonas sp. | reverse complement strand
GCGTTGCAGGGCGGTACTACGGCGATGGCCAGCGTCACAGGCGTGGGCGCAACCACGCCCTTCATGCTGCGCGTGCACGGTGCCAATATCGCCGTCAGTGCCACGAGCGGGCAAAACAGCGTCAGCAATCTGGGCATTGTGATTGATGCCACGGGCGCGGGCAGCAATGGTCGTGCAGAGGGGATCGCGGCCAGCGGCAGCGGCGTCACGCTGCAGGTCAACGGGGCCAGCGTGACTGGCTCGGGCCAGTATGAATACGCCGTAGTGGCACTGAGTGGTGCGGCGCTCACACTCGATAACACCGATATTCTGGCGATGGATGACGACAGTTTTGGCATTGCGGCTCGCGGCGGCGGCATCACCATGACCGGGGGCGCAATCAGTACGGCGGGTGCCGGCTCGAGCGCCATGCTGGCAGAAACGCTCTCTGGCAATGGCAGCATCAACGCCAGTCACGTCAACGTAACGGGGCTCAATTCCTCTGTCGTGAAAGCCTTTGAAACCGGCAACGTCATTAACCTGAGCGACAGCACGGTGACCGAAGGCAGCAGTAGCAATGCCGCCCAGGGTTATTTTGAATATGCCCTGTATGCCCAGAACGGCGGCACCATTAACAGTGCACGCAATCTGGTCACGACCTGGGGCCAACTGGCAACGGCCGCGGCGGTTAACGGGGGACTGCTTACCCTTGATGGCGACACCCTGGTGACGCACGGCGCAGGTGCCCAGGGTTTGCTGGCCAGTGAGCAATACTTTGGCCCGACACTCAGCGGAACGCTGCAGGCGCGAGATATCAGCGTGACCACTTTTGGTGATAGCGCCTCCGGGGCAGAGGTGGACCAACTGGGGATATTGCAGATCACCGGCAATAGCCGGCTGAGCACGCAGGGCAACAGCGCCATTGGCCTGCAGGTGCAACAAGGCGGTCAGGCCAATATCAATCAGGGCAGCATCAACACGCTGGGTACGGGCGCAACGGGTGTACTGGTCGATGGTGCTGGCAGCGCGCTCACATTAAGCGGCACCAGCGTGAGCACATCCGGTCAGAACGCCCCCGCCCTGATTGCGCAGAATGGCGGGCAGATCACCCTGGGCAATGCCCAGATCCAGACCACTAACAGCATCGGGATCGAGGCGCTGGCGGGCGGACAAGTGAGCAGCACGGATAGCACCATCAGTGCGGGTGGAGCGTCCACTGCCCTGGTCAGCCAGGGCAGTGGCACCGTGTTACTGGTCAACAATGGTAACGTCAGCGCACCCGACGCCAATGGCGTGGGGGCGAGCGCTGGCGACGGCGCCCAGATTCGTCTGAACAACGTCACGCTGAGCGCCGGCCTGCACGCGCTGGACCTCGCCGGGGGCACCATCACGGTCAGCGCAGGCAGCCTGCGTAGCGGCGGTGCGCTGATTTACAGCAACGGCGGCGCCGGCCAGGTGCTGCTGCAAAACGGGGTACAAGCGCGTGGCGTCGCGTTGCTTCAGGTTGAAGGCACCGCCAGTCAGGTCGGCGTGACGGCAGATGCGACCAGCCTGAGCGGCGATGCCAGTGCCGCCAGCGGCAATCAAGCCAGCCTGACATTGCAACACGGCAGCGCGTGGAATGGCGCGGCCCATGGCCTGAGCGCGGTGATGCTGGATGCCAGCAGTGGCTGGACCCTCAGCGGCGATAGTCAGCTTGGCAATCTGCAACTGAACGGCGGCACGCTCACCTTTGCGGCACCAGGCGGGATCACCGCCGCGCAGTCTGCCGCACGCCATAAAACGGCGGCCGGCGCCTTCACTACGCTGGCCTTGAGTAGCCTGAGCGGCAGTGGCGGTGTGATTAACATGAACACCGTACTGGGCGGTAGCAACAGCCCCGGGGACATCCTGCAAGTGAGTGGTAGCGTGGCTGGCGCAAGCCGCCTGGTGGTCAACAACCACGGTGGAAACGGCGCGCTGACCACGGGCAACGGGATTTTGCTGGTCCAACTGGGGCAGGCCAGCGCCGCCAATGCCTTCAGTCTGCAGACGCCTTTGCAGGCGGGGGCATACCAGTATCTGTTGTACCAGGGCGGCCCGACTGATGCGAATAGCTGGTTCTTGCGCTCCACTTTGCCCGCCTCGCCCACGCCAGATACAACGGCCCTGAGCACGACCCCTGTCGCAACGCCAACGGTCGCGGCCTGGCGGCCCGCAGTGGTGCAATACAGTGGTGGCCCGTGGCTGGATCGTGAATTTGGTTATGCCAACCTGGGTAACTGGCATGAGCGGGTAGGGGATGGCACCAGCCAGGATGACACCAAAGGGCGTGACGACCTCTGGGGCCGTTGGGTCAGCCAGGATTTGCGCGCCAGTAGCGACAACCGTTTTGACTACGATAATGCCCTGTGGCTGGCCCAGTTTGGCAAATCGGTCTGGCGGGCCGCATCGTCGGACCAAAGCGCGGGCGTGCTGGCCAGTTTTGGCGGGGCCAATATGGACGCCGCTGATACCGCACGCGGCAACGTCACCGGGCTGCAGACGCACACCGGTCACAATGATCTTGTGGTGGCCAGCATCGGCGGCTATTACACCGCGATCAGCCCATCTGGCGGATATCTGGACGTGGTGGCGCAGGGCAGCTTTTTACGCAACGATTATGCGGACACCACCGGTATCAACGCGACACAGCGCGGTCAGGGCCTCCTGGCCTCCGTGGAGGTCGGCCAACCCTTGCCGCTGGTGGGCGGGTGGCGCTGGGAGCCCCAGGCGCAACTGGCCTGGCAGTATCTGCATCTGGACGATTTCACCGACAATCTGTCCGCCATCAACGGTACGCATGACAACAGCGTGCGCGGCCGCGTCGGGCTGCGGTTGTTGCCGATGCTCAATATGGTCGATGGCGCCAGCCAGCCGTGGCTGTCGTTCAATCTGCTGCATGATTTCAATGGCGCACCCACTGTCACGGTCAGCAATACCGATATTGCAGCGGACTTCGCCCGCACCTGGATCATGGCGGGTGCCGGCGTGAGCACACGCATCAACACGTTGTTCGTCCTGTATCTGGATGGTCAATACCAGCGCGCGACCCAGGGCGACCGGGAAGGCACCAGCCTGCATGCTGGCCTGGCGGCGAACTGGTAATGGGGGAGTTACACAGGGTGTTTCATTTTCAGCGGCGCAAAGCGCCACCGCTGCAGGCTAACTGGGTGACCGAATACGCACGCACCACGCAAGTAGAGTGGCAGGGCGACTACGTGACGCTGCGTAACGTGCGCAATTTCAGGTATCGCACCCGCGATGAGCCGATTCCGGCGTGGTACGACGCTACCTATGATCTGCGTGCGATGCAGTCCGTCGACATGGTGGTCTCGCACTGGGCGGGGGAATCCATTGCCCATGTTTTCCTCAGCTTTGGCTTTGCGGACGGCCGCTATCTGGCGGTGTCGATTGAAACGCGCCGCCAGCAAGGGCAGTTTTATTCCACCTGGCGCGGTTTTTTACGGACATACGCCTTGATGTATGTGGTGGCCGATGAGCGTGATCTGATCGGCGTGCGTACGGATATCCGCCGTGAACGGGTGTATCTGTACCCGCTGACCGTCTCGCCCGCGCTGGCGCGGCAGGTGTTTGTGCAATACCTCAAGCGGGTGGACGCACTCAACCATCAGCCCGAGTTCTACAACACCCTGTGTAACAACTGCACCACCAATATTTTGCGGCACGCCCGCGAACAGGCGCCGCATTTCAAATACAGCTGGAAGATTCTGGCCAGCGGCTATGCCGACGCCTATACGTGGGAGCTGGGCTTGATGGATCAGCACCAGCCTTTTGCCGCACTCAAGCAACACGCGCGGATTCACCGCCCCGCAGATGCGCAAATTAGCGACGCGTTTTCCCACGATATCCGCGCTGCGCTTTACCCATCCGCACAAACAAACATAACATCGCCGCAAGGCGGACAAGACGGTTGAGCGTGGCATGGTCAGACTGATTTTGTTGTTATTGGGCGTGCAATATCTGCGTAAACGCTGGCGTGCGCTGCGCATTGCCGGTTGGGTGTGGTTGATTGCCGGCGTGGTGATTTTTGTCGACGCGCTCGATAACGCGGTTTATTTCCCCATTACCTTTTTTGCCGGTCTGTTGCTGGTCGATGGCGTCGCCACCCTGGCCGTGGCGTGGACCGGTATGGGTGGGCAAAAGGCGCTGCGCTACGTCAAAGCGGCGGCGTTTATTGGCTCTGCCGTGTTGATCCTGGCAGGGCACCATCATGGCAATTTCATCCTCTCCATGATCTTTGGCACGCTGTTCCTGGCGGATGGTCTGTTGCAATCCATCGCCGCCTGGGTGGTGCGCTACCCGCGCTGGAAAGCTGCGCTGACCGCCGGGGTGATTGAGGTCTTGCTGGCTATTTTCTTCTACCAGCCATACCCCACCCACTATGTCGGCACGGTGCCGTACTGCATCGGGCTGGGGCTGTTTTTCAGTGGTTGGGGCTTGCTGTTGCTGTCTTACCGGGTGCGGCGCATGCCAGACAGCGCGTTTATGCGCGCTGTGCTCGATCAGCCGGCGATCACCCGCTGGCAAGACTACAACCCGGATATCCCGCCAGATGCTGCGCTGGTGTGGGATGGCCCGCCCGCTGAAGCAGAACGCGCCTTGACCGTGCATGTCTGGACCCCGGTGGGCTCTGCCCGCACCCAGGCACAGCGGCGTTTGCTGGTGGATCGTTATATCGCGGCAGTCGATGCCAATGGCGTGATCTCCACCGGCCATGCCGCGCTGGAATCCCCGGAAGGCATCTACATCAGTCTTTACCCCGGGGTCGAGATTGACCGCTCGCCAGAGGATTTTGGCCGGCTTCTGCGCGCCACGCGTGAGAACGATGTCCCGGGGGTGTTCCAGCCCGATTACGTCACAGAGTCCCACGCGTGGTGTCCGTCTACTGTGCGCGTGCGCATCCGCAATTACAGCCCGGCGCGGCTGGCGCGGTTCTGGGAGGAATATCGCCAGAACACCACGTACAACCTGACCAGCCGCAATTGCTCCAGCTCTGTGGCCAAAGCACTGGAGGCTGCGGTTGAAGGCTCCGTGGGGCATTTCAGAGGGCAGGATCGGGGCTGGCGGGTATTTGTGCGTTTGCTGGTCACGCCAGAATTGTGGGTGGCTGCACAAATCCGCAAGCGCGCCAAAACCATGGCATGGACACCAGGCCTGACGCTGGACTACGCCCGTGCCATGAGCATGCTGGTTGATCCACGGCCATTTGGCTGGTTCAAAATGGCGCGGATTGCGGTGCGGCGGATGCTGCGCTCAAGAAAGCGCTGGCGCTCAGAGGCGCAGACCGCGCGGGAAGGCGTAGGCCAATAGCGGCTCATTCGCCCCAGATCCACTGCCACACGCCGGGCAGTTCTTTGGGTGCACTACCATCTTTCACCGCCCGTGCCACGGCAGCCCGATCGACCGCTTGGGTATCGTCGTAGAACGGTTTGGCAGTGGTGGGTATTTGCAACTGCTGTGCGCTATCAATCAGGATCTGCAGGTACTCGGCCATATGGTCGGCCGTGTAACCGTTGATGTCGTGAAAGGTCACCACCACCGGAATCGCCCCATCCACCACTGGCAGTTTGCCGATCAGGATTTCATCCCGCACGTGGGCCAGCATGTTGAGCATGTTGGCGCGGCGGCGCAGGCTGATGTGATAACCGTAAATCTTGCCGTCATTGGCAGAGAGGTCCGTCAGCAGCATATGCAAACCGTGTTGCTGGTAGGCGGCAAAGGTTTGCGCGTTATAGGCCCAGAACGGTGGGCGTACCAGGTCTGGCGCACTGCCACGCAGGCTGGTCAGATCCGCAATACCGTTGTTCAAAGAGGCTTCCAGATCCTGCGGTTTCATCAGCGCATGATCGGCATGAAACGGCGTAGCGGTATGAAACCCCAGCACCTGCCCGTCTGCCACTTCCTGACGCAAGATGGCGCGGCCGGCTTCGGTCTCGCCCGCGTGCCAGGAGCGCGTCTGGGCAAAGAACACGGCCTTGATGCCAGGCTGCACCGGGTTCTGATCTAGCGTGTGCAGAATCTGCAGCGACGAGTTGTCAGTGCTGCCCCGCGCCGGGCCATCGTCAAAGGTCAGCAGAAAGCGGATGGGCGCTTGATGTTGCAGCTGACTGGCCATCTCTGGCGTGGTCGGCGGCGTGCTGGCGCAGGACGCCAGGAGGCTGGTCAGCGTAGCAAAGACAACAGTGCGGAAAGTCAGGGCAGGCAAAAGGAGTCGCTTCAACATGATCTTGCGGCAATACGGCCACAAACGGGCCAGAACGCGGCGCATGATACGCAGCTATGTCAAACGGGTATACAGGGCCGGACACCCGGCAGCTAAGGGCAACAACGGCTGATCGGCCCCGCGCGTTTACAACGCCACGCTGGGCATCGCCGGCAAGGCCGCCTAAGATGGGCCGGTTTGGTCTTTTGGAACGCCTGCCCGTGCCGTTGTCCCGTCTTGTGTCGCTGTTGTTGTTGCCGCTGGTGATGAGTGCTTGTGCCGTGGTTGATCCGCACCGCATTCTGGCGCGGCAGATAGACCGTTTCACGGTCAGTAACACGCTGGATGCCCACAACCGCCAGGCTGCGTTTGACCAGGTCTGGCATACCATCAACGACAGTTATGTCGACCCGGATTTCAACGGTGTGGATTGGGCTGCCGTGGGCCAGCGCTACCGCTCGCAAGTGTTGAATGCACCGGACGATGCCACCTTCTGGGCCGAGCTCGATCACATGACCGGTGAGCTGAACGATGCCCACACCCGCGTAGAAAACCCGGAACGCTATGCCCAGATCAAGAACGACAAGTCTGCCGGGCTGGGGCTGGGCGTGGATGAACTGGAGGGGCATCTGGTTTTTCATGGCGTCAGTGGGACGTCCCAGGCGGCGTTGCTGGGCGTGCGCACCGGGCAGGAACTGACCGGCATTGATGGCGAAGACGCGCTGGCCTGGTGGCAACAGCAGCGCAGCCAGGTTCGCGGTGGTTCCACGACCTGGTCCAGAGATGCCTATGTATTGCGCGCACTCAACAACTTGCCTGCCGGCAAAGTGCGCACGCTGGACATCTCCCGCCCGGATGGCACGCACTTTAGTGTGGCCCTGACCGATGAAGAAGCCGCCGCACCGCCGTGGCTGATTTCCCACACGCTCAATGGCAACCTGGTGTACGTGCGCTTTTCCGGGTTTGACCGGCAACTCAAACCGCAATTGATGCATGTGCTGGATCAAGCCGGCAGCGGCAAAGCGGCGGGAATTGTGATCGACCTGCGCAGTAATGGCGGCGGCGACGGCCTGATGGCGCTGGATTTGCTGGCGCGTTTTGTCAAAGGCGAAATCAAGGGCGGCCAGGTGATCACCCGTGATCACAAACCCGTGCGTCTGTTTGGTATCTCTTTGCTGGATACCAACCCGGTTTTGGAGGGCGATGCGCACCCGCTGACCGCACCGCTGGCAATCTTGCTGGATCGCCACTCTGCCAGCGCAGCAGAACTGGTGGCCGCAGTCGCGCAATCAATCGGCCGGGCCCGCGTGTTTGGCGAAACCAGTTGCGGCTGCTTGCTGGGTTTTTTTGATTACGACCCCTTGCCCGGTGGCGGAGCCCTGGCCTTTAGCGAGGTGGATATGCGCATGCCCAATGGCGAACGTATTGAAGGTCGCGGCGTGGTGCCAGATGTTCCCATCCCCGTCACGCGGACCGCGCTGGAAGAAGGCGCAGACCCGACACTGCAATCGGCATTGTCCTGGCTGAAAACACAGGCCTCGGCACCCGCTACTAGCGCCCCGTGAAACCAATGACCACCGCAGCTTGCTGACAAAGGGCGCAACACCTTTTTGCTCCGTTTGCCGGATTGCGCCGGGGTTCCCGCTAGAACATCGTCATAATGCCGATATATCGATCGGAGCTATCGATAGACCGGATTGTGCGATGCAGCAA
>JASLES010000365.1 GCA_030151005.1 Silvimonas sp. | reverse complement strand
CAAGCGCTATCTGGAAATCTTCAACCGCATCGTGCGGCCGGGTACTTACAGTCGGCTGCAACAGCTGGAAGCGCGGATCGGTAACGACTGAAAAGCCAGCCGGGGCTTGATGGCAGCGCAAAGCGCGCCCATGTATGTGGGGATGACCTTTTCGGGCATGCGCCGCTGACGCGCATGCATCCCGCGCCCTCCCGGAGCCCCGCCCATGATTCCCTTTACCTTTCACAACCCCACCCGCCTGCATTTTGGCGCTGGCCAGATCGCGCGCCTTGCGGATGAAATCCCCGCAGGTAGCCGCGTCTTGCTGGTGTATGGCGGTGGCAGCATCAAGAAAAACGGCGTGTATGACCAGATCTGCGCCGCGCTGGGCCACGCCGCTATCACCGAGTTTTCCGGAATCGAACCCAATCCGGAGTTCGATACGCTGATGAAGGCCGTAACCTTGGGTCGCGAACTCAAACCAGACTGGATCATCGCCGCTGGTGGCGGCTCTGTGTCTGACGGTGCCAAGTTTATCGCCGCCGCGATTGAGCTTGATCCGGCATTAGACCCCTGGTTGATTGTCGGCAACCGTATCAAGCTGGAAAGCGCAGTGCCGCTGGGGGTGGTGCTGACGCTGCCGGCCACGGGCTCAGAGAGTAATCTGGCTTCGGTGGTGACGCGCTCTGCAACGCAAGACAAGTTGTCTTTCAAGAACCCGCTGGTGTTCCCGCGTTTTGCCGTGCTCGACCCCACGGTCATGGCCAGCTTGCCAGCCCGCCAACTGGGCAACGGCGTAGTCGATGCCTTTGTACACACCACAGAGCAATATCTGACCTACCCGGCCGAGGCACGTATTCAGGACCGGCTGGCCGAAGGCATTCTGGCCACGCTGGCAGAATTGGGGCCAGAACTGTTAGATGGGGTACACGAAGAAGCCCGCGCCAACGTCATGTGGGGTGCTAATCAGGCGCTCTTTGGTCTGGTGGGCGTGGGGCAACCGCAAGACTGGGCCACGCATGCCATTGGTCATGAACTGACTGCCATTTACGGGCTGGATCACGCGCAAACCCTGGCGGTTACCCTGCCGTCGCTGTTGCGCCATTGCCTTGCAGAGAAAGAGGACAAGCTGGTGCAATACGCCCGCCGTGTCTGGGGCCTGAGCGGGGAGGGGCGTGAACTGGCACTGGCCGCCATTGAGGCCACGGCAGCGTTCTTTGAGCATATGGGCGTGCCCGTCCGTTTGTCAGCTCATGGCATTGATCCGCACGAAGCCGCCAAAAAGGTGGAGGAACAATTGATCCGCCACGGCCGTACCGCTTTGGGTGAGCACGGACGCCTGACTCCGGCAGATTGCGCCGCCATCGTCGCCGCCGCAGGTTGATGTTTTTACACGTGACCACCGGTTGTGGCGGGCTGTTTTCATGCTGCGGTGCAACTGGTGTTGTCATACCGACGTGCTAAATTCGCTGCATAGGGAACCCCTGCAACAAGTCCTTTCCGGGTGGTGCAAGCCTGCTTCAGGCGATCTGCCACGTTGTAAATCCTCGCCGTAGCGGTGCTACGCCTGCGGTTTACGCCTTGCAGCTCATCCTGAATCAACCTCGCCCAACCTCGGAAAGTCTCGTTCAGGGGTTCCATAGCTGGCAATGAGACCAGCGGAGATGATGCTCCGCAGACGAGCCCACGGGATGGAAATCACCATGGTGGAACAGGAAGTAGACTCGCTCATTGAGCGGGCCAGGAAACTCGTTTCCTCACAAAGTGCCGAATCACTCTCTCTTGCGGGGCGCGCCCGCGAGCTGGCCAAAAGCGCGGACTACCACCAGGGCGAGATTGCCTCGCTGGTGGTGGAAGCCAATGCGCTGCACATGTTCGGCCGTCATACCGAAGCGCACGATGCCCTCTTGACTGCCATGGAGCGTGGCGAGCGCTTTGGTATGGGGCAGGAGCGTGGTGAGGCCTTGCAAATGCTGGCGCGGGTGTATTACACCCGGGGCGAATACGAACATGCCAGCGATTGCTGGTGCGCCTGCATTGAATTGCCGGATATCGATATCGCTCCCGAAGTGCGCATCCGTGCCCATATTGGCCTTGGTCAACTGCTGTATGCGCATGAACAATACGACTCTGCACTGGCGCATCATCGCCGCGCCGCCGTGTTGGCCGAGGAACGGGACGACGCCCAGCTAACCAGTTGCTGCCTGATCAACATTGCCGTTGATCTGATGCGCCTGGGTTTGCAGGGTGAATCCATTGCCACGCTCAAACAGGCTTTGCCGCTGGTGCGGGCAGACAAGAACTACGAATACGAGGCAGAGATTTACAGCGTGCTGGGCCAGATTGACCTGGCTCGCGGAGATCTGGCAAGGGCCCGTATGAGTTTGATGGTGTCGCTCAAGATCAACCGTTTGCACATCAACACCTGGGGTGAAGCCTCCAACATGCTGTGGCTGGGGCAATGCAGCCTGGCTGAAGGCGCACTGGATTCGGCCACCGATGAACTGGACCGGGCGCTGGAACTGGCGCAAAGCATGGGATCGCAGCATCTGATGGCCAATACTCACTCTGCATTGGCCGAGTTGTGCCGGTGCCACGGTCAAGGTGACGCGGCCCAGGAACACGAAAACCAGTACCGCAATCTGCGGCGCCAACTACTGGAACACGCACGCTCACCCCGCCTTGCCACCATGGAATTACGGCTGGCACCGGAGCCCTCGTAACACCGTTGTCATGCACCGGATTTGTTGCATGTGCACATCAAACAGTCCCATTTTGGAGCTGGGAGTCTGCCCATGGTCTTTTCGTCTCTGCGCCGGTTCAGCACAAGGCTAGCCGCAAGGCACGCAACGCAGCCAATAACCGGTTATTGGCAAGGCGCGTAACGCCGCGGATGGCCTTGTGCTGAGCCGGCCCTGCGGGTTCTGGGCGAAACTTGCGATCTGCTGCGTTACAAGCCACTTGTGGTACTCGTACCACCGCGTGACTTGTGCCTTGCATATCGCAAGTTTGGCCCAAAACGCAGTGATGAAAAGGCCGTGGGCAGGCTCCTCGTAAAAACCCTAGTAAAAATGGGACTTTAGCCTCGCGTTTTTTCGATAAAATCAACCCTCAAACGTTGATTAGAACCCGCGAGCGCCCCCATCCATGGCCGATTTGACCGCCGCCAACCTCCCTCAACAGCACGACCGTCTGCGAGAGATTCCCTACAACTACACGTCTTTTTCCGATCGTGAGATCGTGATCCGCCTTCTGGGCGAAGACGGTTGGCACACGCTGGAAGAACTGCGCCGCGAGCGCGTTACGGGCCGATCTGCCCGCATGCTGTTTGAGGTACTGGGCGATATCTGGGCCGTCAAACGCAACCCGTATCTGGAAGACGACCTGCTGGACAACCCCAAGCGGCTGGCCATGCTGGTCGATGCCATGAAGCATCGGCTGTCAGAGATCGAGAAGCGCCGCGACGGTAATGACAAGGTTGGCATCCTGGTGGCGCGTGCGCGCCAGGCGGTCGATGCATTCTCGAACGGTTTCCGCGATACCGCCGCGTTGCGCAAGCAGGTTTTGAAGCGCATGTCCGGCATTACCCGTCGGGACAACATCTGTTTTGACGGCCTCGCCCGCGTGTCTCACGTGACCGACGCCACCGACTGGCGTGTTGAATACCCGTTTGTGGTGCTCAATCCGGACACCGAAGAAGAAATGGCGCCGCTGGTAGCGGCCTGTATCGAAGTCGGCCTCACCATCATCCCGCGTGGCGGTGGTACCGGTTATACCGGTGGCGCCGTACCACTGACGCCCATGTCAGCGGTCATCAACACCGAAAAACTGGATCGGCACAACGGCGTGGAAATACGCCGTATTCCTGGCGTGGATCATGAAGTCGCCACCATTCAATGCGGCGCGGGGGTGGTTACCCGCCGGGTGATGGAAGCGGCGGAAGAGAAAGGTCTTGTGTTCGCGGTTGATCCGACCTCAGCAGATGCCTCCTGTATTGGCGGCAACGTAGCCATGAATGCCGGCGGCAAGAAAGCCGTGTTGTGGGGCACGGCACTGGACAACCTCATCAGCTGGAAGATGGTTGATCCGGATGGCAACTGGATGTTCATCGAACGGCTGGACCACAACCTCTCCAAAATTCATGACGCCCCGTCGGCCAGCTTCAAAGTGGCGCGCTACAAGCCTGATGGCAAAACGCTGATTCGCGAAGAAGTCCTGACGATTCCGGGCAAGGATTTCCGCAAAGTTGGTCTGGGCAAAGACGTTACCGATAAATTCCTGGCCGGCCTGCCGGGCATCCAGAAAGAAGGCACGGACGGCATCATTACCTCCGCGCGCTTTGTGCTGCACCGCTTGCCGGCGCACACCCGTACCGTGTGTCTGGAATTCTTTGGCGAAGTCAGCCGTGCAGTGCCGGCGATTGTGGAAATCAAGGATTACATCGACGGTCTGGATGGCGTGCAACTGGCCGGTCTGGAGCATCTGGACTGGCGCTATGTGCGCGCCGTCGGTTACGCCACCAAGGCCAAGAGCCGTGGTCGCCCCAAGATGGTGCTGATTGCGGATATTGTTTCGGACGACGAAAACAAGCTGGGTCAGGCCGCATCGCATGTGGTGGCGCTGGCTAACCAGCGTTCCGGCGAGGGCTTTATTGCCGTCACGGGCGAGCAACGCAAGAAATTCTGGCTGGATCGTGCCCGCACTGCGGCCATCGCCAAACACACCAACGCCTTCAAGATCAACGAAGACGTGGTGATTCCGCTGCCGCGCCTGGGCGAGTACTCAGACGCGATCGAGCGCATCAACATTGAACTCTCCATCCACAACAAGCTGGAGTTGCTGGACGCGCTGACGGTGTTCTTTACCCGTGGCCGTTTGCCGATGGATATGAGCGACGCGGCGGTCAGCCATGAAGAACTGATTGGCGATCGCCGTGAATCGGCGCTCAACCAGATTTCCGCCGTGCGCCAGCGCTGGCAGTGGCTGCTGGATAACCTGAACGCGCCGTTTGAGTCTTACACGGATGCCTGGCCGGAAGCACCGTTGGAGCGTGCCGTCACTGCGGCCGACATGCCGCAAAGCGTCTATCACGGCATGCGGGACTACGCACTGCGGGTGTCGTGGCGGCGTGAGCTGCAGGGCGCGCTGGAAGCGCTGTTCTGTGGCCGCACCGACAAGCCGATTCTGGAAGCGGTCAACGCCCTGCATGGTCAGGTGCTCAAGGGCCGCACCTGGGTGGCGCTGCACATGCACGCCGGCGACGGCAACGTGCACACCAACTTGCCGGTGAACTCCGACAACTACGAGATGCTGCAACGTGCGCATCACGCCGTGGCCCGCATCATGCAGGTGGCACGTGATCTCAATGGCGTGATCTCGGGCGAGCACGGCATCGGCATCACCAAGTATGAGTTCCTGTCACGCGAAGAGCTGGCGCCGTTCGAAGCCTACAAGCAACGCGTCGACCCGAACGGTCAC
>JASLES010000345.1 GCA_030151005.1 Silvimonas sp. | reverse complement strand
ATGGGTTGCACCCATCTTATGCTGCGCGCAAAATCCTTTGGTATTTTTGCCAAACCGCCCTTTCAGGAAGCGCAGCATGAGCACCACAACCCTTGGCGTCAAACTTGATGAAACCACGCGTGAACGCCTGAAACAGGCCGCGCTGAAGCTGGATCGCACACCGCATTGGCTGATCAAACAGGCTATCTTCAATACGCTGGAGCAGATCGAGCGTGGCCAGTCTGTGGTCACCAGCCAGGCCGCCGAGGAAGGCACTCCTGCCGCCGCAGAGGTTGCACCAGAGCAACACCTGCTAGTGCAACCGTTTCTTGAGTTTGCCCAAAGCGTGCAACCGCAGTCGGTGCTGCGCGCGGCGATCACGGCGGCGTATCGCCGGCCAGAGCCAGAATGCCTGCCTGCCCTGCTGGAACAAGCCCGATTGCCACAAGCAGTGGCCCAATATGCCCAACAACTGGCGCGCAAGCTGGCGGCGACACTGCGGGAGCAGGAAGTTGGTACCGGGCGGGACGGACTGGTGCAGGGTTTGATCCAGGAGTTCAGCCTGAACTCGCAAGAGGGCGTGGCGCTGATGTGTCTGGCTGAAGCGTTGTTGCGCATTCCGGACAAAGCCACGCGTGATGCCTTGATTCGCGACAAGATTGCGCGCGGCAACTGGTATTCCCACGTGGGCCAGAGCCCGTCTTTATTTGTGAATGCCGCTACCTGGGGTTTATTGCTGACCGGCAAGCTGGTCACCACGCATACCGAATCGGGCTTGTCCAGCGCGCTGACCCGGATCATTGGCAAGGGCGGGGAGCCGCTGGTGCGCAAGGGTGTGGACATGGCCATGCGCCTGATGGGCGAGCAGTTTGTGACTGGGGAGACCATCTCCGAAGCCTTGGCCAACGCGCGCAAATTTGAAGCCGAAGGGTTCCGCTACTCCTACGACATGCTTGGCGAAGCCGCCATGACTGAAGCCGATGCCCAGCGCTATCTGGCCTCCTACGAGCAAGCGATCCGCGCCATTGGCCGTGCTGCTCAGGGGCGCGGCATTTATGAAGGGCCGGGGATATCCATCAAGCTTTCCGCGCTGCACCCGCGTTACAGCCGTGCACAGTACGAGCGCGTGCAAGGCGAGCTTTACCCGCGCCTGAAGTCACTGGCGGTGCTGGCACGGCAGTTTGATATCGGCATCAATATTGATGCAGAAGAAGCCGACCGCCTGGAAATCTCGCTCGACCTGCTGGAAAGACTGTGTTTTGAGCCGGATCTGGCCGGCTGGAACGGGATTGGCTTTGTGGTGCAGGCCTATCAGAAGCGCTGCCCGTATGTACTGGATTATCTGATTGATCTGGCCCGCCGCAGCCGCCACCGCCTGATGATCCGCCTGGTTAAGGGCGCGTATTGGGATAGCGAAATCAAGCGCGCCCAGGTGGACGGGCTGGAGGGTTATCCGGTCTACACCCGCAAGGTGTACACCGATGTGTCTTACCTTGCCTGCGCGCGCAAATTGCTCGCCGTGCCAGAGGCCGTTTACCCGCAATTTGCTACTCACAACGCACACACACTGGCGACGATTTATCACCTTGCCGGTCAGAATTACTACCCTGGCCAATATGAATTCCAATGCCTGCACGGCATGGGCGAGCCCTTGTACGAACAGGTTGTCGGCAAGCTGGCCGACGGCAAACTCAATCGCCCGTGCCGCATTTATGCGCCAGTGGGCACTCACGAAACCCTGCTGGCCTACCTGGTGCGCCGCCTGCTGGAAAACGGGGCCAACACCTCGTTTGTAAACCGCATTGGCGACGAGACAATTTCGCTGGATGAGTTGATTGCCGATCCGGTCAGCGTGGTCGAAGAGATGCATCTCAATGAAGGCGCGCTGGGCCTGCCGCATCCTCGTATTGCCTTGCCGGCGCAGTTGTACGGCGCCACGCGGACCAATTCGGCCGGGCTGGATTTGTCCAATGAACAGCGGCTGGCATCGCTCTCCGCTGCCCTCTTGCATGGCGCGGATGCACCGTGGCGCGCCACACCAGTGATTGAAGGCGTGATCACCGCCACGGTGGGCGGCGCAGAGGTACTCAACCCGGCAGATCATCACGACATTGTCGGGCACGTCATTGAAGCCAATCTGAGTGACGTCGACGCCGCCATGCAAGCCGCCGCGCACGAAGCCCCGGTCTGGCAAGCCACGCCACCAGAACAGCGCGCCGCCCTGCTTGAACGCGCTGCCGATCTGATGGAAGGCCGCATGCAGCAATTGATGGGGCTGATCGTGCGCGAGGCTGGCAAGTCGTTGCCAAATGCAATTGCAGAAGTCCGCGAAGCGGTCGACTTCTTGCGCTATTACGCCGCCCAGGTCCGCACTCATTTCAGTAACGACACGCACCGCCCGCTGGGCCCGGTGGTGTGTATCAGCCCATGGAATTTTCCGCTGGCCATCTTCACTGGCCAGGTCAGCGCCGCCCTGGCGGCCGGTAACACGGTGCTGGCTAAACCAGCTGAACAAACACCGCTGATTGCCGCGCAAGCGGTGGCCATTTTGCATGAGGCAGGCATTCCGGCCGGCGCAGTGCAACTGCTGCCAGGCCTGGGCGAAACGGTGGGCGCAGCACTGGTGAATGATCCGCGTACCCGCGGCGTGATGTTTACCGGCTCAACCCAGGTGGCGCGCATTCTGCAACGCAGCCTGGCTGGCCGGCTCAGCGCCAGCGGCGCCCCTATTCCGCTGATCGCAGAAACCGGCGGCCAGAACGCCATGATTGTTGATTCCTCCGCGCTGACCGAACAAGTGGTGGCCGATGTGCTGGCCTCCGCTTTTGATAGCGCCGGTCAGCGCTGCTCTGCCCTGCGCGTCCTGTGCCTGCAGGAAGATATTGCCGACCGGGTGCTCAATATGCTCAAAGGCGGCATGCAGGAACTGGTGGTCGGCAATCCGGACCGCCTGGCAACCGATGTGGGCCCGGTGATTGATGCTGAAGCCCAGGCCGGTATCCAGAACCATATCGACACCCTCTATGGCAAGGGTCGCAAGGTGTATCAGGCCGGAGAGCCGGAAGCAGGCCGCTACGGCACATTTATTGCGCCCACGTTGATTGAACTGGACAGTATTGCTGAACTGGAACGCGAAGTTTTCGGCCCGGTGCTGCACGTGGTGCGCTGGCAACGCACAGCCGATCATGCCGGGCTGGATCAATTGCTCGACCAGATCAACGCCACCGGTTATGGCCTGACTATGGGCGTGCACACCCGCATTGACGAAACGATTGCGCATATCGTGGCACGGGCTCGGGTGGGCAACTTGTACGTCAACCGCAATGTGGTTGGTGCCGTGGTGGGCGTGCAGCCCTTCGGTGGTGAGGGTCTGTCGGGTACGGGCCCCAAAGCCGGCGGTCCGCTTTATCTGCATCGCCTGCTAGCGGTGTGCCCGCAAGATGCCGTGCAAAAAACCATTGGCCAGCACGCTGATCAAAACGTGGCAACCATCGCCCAGCGCGAAACCCTGCTGCAGCCCTTTGAAGAACTGCGCCAATGGGCCCATGCGCAGCAACCGGCGCTGGTGCCTCTGTGTGAAAAACTGGCCGCTGCAACCGTCGCCGGCAGCACGCTGACCCTGGCCGGCCCCACGGGTGAACGCAATACGTACGCACTGCTGCCCCGAGAAACCGTCTTGTGCGTGGCCGGGGTGGAGGATGTACTGCAACAGCTGGCCACCGTCCTTGCCGTAGGTGCGCGAGCCGTCATCGTGCAACGCGCCGGCATCAAGGATCTGGTGAACCGCCTACCCAAAATGGTGAGCGCGCGCATTACGCTGGTCGAGGCAACAGCAGATCTGAAAACACTGCCGTTTGACGCGGTACTGCACCATGGCGACTCTGACGACCTGCGCGCATTGGGTCAGACCCTGGCCGAACGTGACGGCCCGATTGTGGGCGTGCAGGGTTTGCCTGCAGGCGGCGAGGAGTTTGCGCTGGAGCGCCTGCTGCTAGAACGGGCGCTGTCTGTAAACACGGCGGCAGCGGGCGGCAATGCCAGTTTGATGACGA